>LADO01000015.1 GCA_000961595.1 Peptococcaceae bacterium BRH_c4b | reverse complement strand
GGATAGTCAATATTTTTTATCAGGTATAGTTGAACTTGATGATAGCATGTTTGGTGCGCCAACCGAGGGCGGCAAACGTGGCCGTGGCACAGATAAAACTAAGGTTGTTGTTGGGCTTTCCTTGAATAAAAATGGTCATCCCCTTTACGTTAAAATGGAAGTTGTTGATGATCTGAAAAGCCAGACCCTGGCAGATGTAGCAAATCGGATTATTGAAGATGGCAGTACTATAAATACCGATTTATTTAAATCCTACAATGCTTTGAAAGGCGCCGGTTTTCAACATGAGCCAAAGGAATTTAACCCAAAAGATAATCCGGATCATTTACACTGGCTGCATACCATTGTTTCAAATGTGAAAGCTTTTATTGCTGGCACATATCATGGCCTGGATGTTAAGCACTTACAAGCATATTTAAATGAATATGCTTATCGCTTTAATCGTAGAAAATTTAAAGGTGAGTTGTTTAATCGCCTTTTACATTGTTGTGCAAATACGCCAACAATTACCTATTCTGAGCTAACGGCATAATCATGATAATTATTAATATCAACTACATTATCGTTTGTTGCCCATTTCGGAGGCATATATTCTTTTCCAATTCCAACCACAGTATTATCATTTTCATTAATTAAAGTCCCCTCTTGAACATTACAAACATCAGGGAAACCAGAATTAATGTAAAATTCTGTTACCTTGTATATCCTTGCATGACAATTGGGTCTGATGCTATGCAATGATATTTCTTCATTACTACTGATGACACTGCTGGTGCTCTTCCTAAACTTTCTAAAATATTCTTTTGTATCTTCTTCTGTTTTTGTTCTACCCTCGCTCAGATCAATAATAATATCATGCCATATAGCATCATTTGTATACAAAGCTGTATTTTCAACCAATAGTTCACTATCATTCATTGCAATGAACTTTGCAGTTCCTATATTATCTGCATTGGTTCTTGCAAATCTACCAATAAATTGAAGGGTACTAGCCAATGATTTATGGGGTGAATGAATAGCGGCAATCTTCAAGTTTGGGAAATCAAAACCCTCCCCCAACATATCTACACAAATAACACCATCGAACTTTCCTTCCTTTAAATCTTTAATACACTTTTTTACGGCACTGTTAGTCATCGAACTATCAATACGTTTCAATCTTAACTCTGTTTCTTGTGAATATAGAATTTCAAGTTCTTTCGCCTTATCTCTTGTATTGGTTCTTACCATCAAATAATGCTCAAAACCCAACTCGCGATCTGTTAAGAGCACCTCTTCAGTTTTTTTAGCTATTAAATAATCTTTATTATGCGCCTCTTCAATTGGAATGTATTCAATCTCACCAAAAATGCCTTCACTATAAGCCATAGACAAAGGATATGTAAAAATCATATCCCCTTTAATTTCTTTTTTGTCTAATCTAAATGGAGTTGCGGTAAACAAGATATGTTTTGCAATACTCATATTGATTAAAATTTGTTCCCATGTTTTAGCCGGAACATGATGCGCTTCATCAATGAGAACCAAATCAAATTGGTTCCTCGCCTCTTCGTTCTCTGAAAGTGACAATGCGCATATTGGCGTTGCTACAATAACGTCCGAATCTATGATATTACGTAACTCTTCTTGACTGTATGTATGTATTAGTTCATAAATTGTTGGTTTTTGAACTCCTTCACTAAAGACTCTTGCCTTACACAATGTTTTTAAGTTTTGAAAATCCTCAGTAATTTGACCGCGAACCATGATACTTGGTGTGACAATAAGAACTTTAAAACTTTCTAAAACATATGGTGTCATCATTAGAACTGCCGTTTTCCCTGAACCTGTTGGCATAACAATAATTGCTGCTTTATTCTTATAAATTGTAAAGAAAGATGAGATTGCATGTATCGCGCCAATCTGTGCATTTCTTAACCCGGGACTTGATTTAGATTCTTTTACATATTTCAATTTATTGTATAGCTTTGAAAAGTATCTAATCATTGTCCCACTCCTTTTCTGATGCCCGTTCTTATTTCGTAACTTCTTAAAATGTTTCAGGTTACGGATGTTAATTATATATTTGGGGTATTGTTCAATTGATTAATAAAAGTTGTATGTTACATCACAGAATATGGATAATGTGAATTTGTAACACATTATCCTACAGCCCCTTTAGTCCGATAACCAATAGGAACAATGGTACCTTTCATTCGAATGAACGCTATTGCTATTGATTTTTAAGTTCGCAAATCTATGAGCTATACGATGCGCGTTAGGTCATCTAATCTTTCAGCCATGGTTCTCCTTTTAAAATTTCAATGGCTTGTTCTGATTCCGTGGAAAACTCAATCTGACCTAGTTCCTTTTCAATAACAAGTATTATGGCTGAAATTGACAATCCGAGCATAAGCAAAATCATTGATAGTTGCCCTCTTTGATATTGTGCTAATTCCTCAGAGGTTTTAGGAGTCCCTGGAGATGTCATTCCTAAAGCAAATAACGCACCAAACAGGGTGCCGTGAGCTATTTCGGAAGAATGCCTATAAATGGAAAGTAAGCCAAATTGTAATTGTCTGGACACTTTATTTCCATACTTTGAGCTTATTAATTCTATCCTCTCTTTGACATTTTCTGGTGTCCAACTTGTGATCTCCCGCCCAGCCTTTGATGTAAATTCTTCTATCGCAAAATTTAACTCGGGGTCCTTGGGCAAATTATCTTTACCAGTCCACCGAATTGAAATCTTCTCCGTGTTAATTTGTAAATCCCTTTCTAGATCACGGTATGCTTTTTGGTAAGCGTGCCTTTTAGCTTTCCTAGCTGCTTTATCACCCTGAGTACATATGTACAACGCATTGACAATTGTCTCAAAAATAGTCCGCCCAATAACAAAACAATCTCTGAGTTTTCCTTTCTGAGATAACATAATCAAAGTATCTGACGAATCAGTTACTGCATATAATAAAGGAATCAAAGAAACCCAAACATCCCCTTGTTGGTTAGTTATCTCATGTCTTAGCCGATTACATAGTTCCAGTTGTTTAGCAAAAAACACTTGCAAATGATGAGTTGCTTCAACAGAACCAAAACTACCCATAAATTTTAACCCTCCAACGACCCCAATGTGTTTCGTCTAAAGTCTTATTCACGATACTGTTTTTTAGAGTATTAACGTCGCGAATACCATTCAAAAGGATATCGTACCCTTTAATCTTTTTCCATTTTGCATAATAAAAATAATGCCTTTAGCCCCTATTCAGCTGAATACAGATTTATAGAGATAATTGTTTAAAAAAATGTTATTTTTGCCTCGATTAGCCTCAGCATAGTTTCCTTCAAAAGCTAAAGTTGGTTGAGCAACCGTAAAAATACCTAAGTCATAAATTGATTCGTCAAAGCCTCTTTTGAGCGAGTACTGTTTATTGTAAATATTAAAGTTTTCCTTTAAACTAATTTGAATAGGATCATTACTATACACATCCCATGATGTTATTGCATTTTGAGTATTATTGGTTTTTATAATTTTAGGTATCATACCAACATCTGAACACTTAATTACTCTACAGAGTACTTTTATTTTTTTTAAATTATCAATTTTATCATCATCTATCGACCCAACCGACCCAGTAGTCTGAGCACCATTAATAATAGACACGCCAGTAATAGAAGTTTTGTTTTTACCTTCATCATTTATATCTAAAGTTAAAATAGTGATACCATTATTGTAAGCCCAAAAATTTTTAGGTTCAGTTTCAGCACTTTGTCGTATTGCACTATTAATTTTTTTCCTTTTTCCGCTACCTAAAAAGCCTCGATAATTAGCAGAAAACAAGTTTCCACCATACTCCTTATAAAGATTGTATAGCCAATCTCCTGAAATAGAAAATATATATGCATTCCAGCCATCTGATGTTTCAGTAAAAAACGGTTTGGTATTAATTACAACTTTATCTTTTATCACAATCTGAGATTCTTTAGATCTATAAAGAGCCTCAATTGTTGAAACTCCTAATTCTCTACTTACTACATCTATACCTCTATCTTCAAACAATGTAGCTAAATGAGCCTCAACTGTCGCTAACTCCTTTTTACAATTAACTGACTCCGGCAAGTTATGGACATACAAAATTTCAATAGTGGCAATATCATCATTTTCAATTGCTTCACGGCAATTTTTGATAATATCACGCAAATTATCCGGTATATCTGCCAAATTGCCTGATACTAGCCATGCAGCAGCTGTATTTAAATCTGATGCTTTATTAGCCTTAGCCTCATCTTTATTAGTTGAATGTGCATAATAGCCCTGAGCTAATATTATCTTCCCTGTACTAATGTCTAGATCAATAAAATCAATTTTTTTATCATTATTACCATCGGTCAATGCATCAGTCGCCAACTCAAAAATATCATTGCGTTCAAGATACAAAGCCATAACCCAACAAAGATATGCACCATCCTCTTTAAACCTTTCTATTAGAGAAGATTGTTCTTTAAACTTGTTTATGTACTGCATAAAAAAATCCCCCTATTATACTTTTTTTGTTTTGTTATTTAATGCAGCATTGTTTATATGCTGCTACACAGATTACAAATAATGCAAAGCTAACGTTCTTTATTCATGAGGATGTTGAACTTGACCCGTAAAACATTTCTTCATTGACACTGCTTACCACCCAGTGAGCCGGTACGGTGCGGGCATTGATTTCTGCCTTATAATACTTCAATAGCCTATTACAAATGCCAGCAGCCCGCTCTTGGATATGAATGTATTGTTAGATGATGTACTTTGCCCATCTGAGGCCATTAGATAGGCACTATTCACATCTTTTCTGCAATAAAAAACTTTACGATATCCATATACTGTTTCTTTTTCTGCATTAATTTATCTAATACATACTTTTTAAAATCAATAGCATAATATATAGCGTCATTTGCTTCTTTAAAATCAGGCACATACCCTACATGTGCAATTTTATTTCTTAACAAATAAGTGCTTATATACCATTTACCAGCCTCACTATTTGTTCGTTCTGGATTCCATGATCCTCCTATCCTTGTATGAAATTCATTTTTAAATCTACTAATGAAACCTATATTATCTAATTTACTTTGAATATCAACTTCAGATACTCCTTCTTTTTTCATGAATTCTATTAAAAGAGTACTTAGAAATGTTTCAACGCTTATTTGGGCATTTATAACAGCTTCTTTATATAAACCGTTCTTCAAGTATCTTTTAGCAGCAAGCATCATTTCTTCTGACAAAATAAATGGGTTAAGTTGTTCTTTAATTACCTTAGCATACCATATGACTTTTTGCTCTTTTTCTTTATCAAATTTTTTCCTTTCAAATGGTACGTCCATATGTAATAAAAATAGCCCTTCATAAGTATCCCAGCACTTTAATGTAACTACTCGATAAAAAAGACTGAACTCTAACATTTCCTTTGTTACTCGGTGTGCGTCTACATCTTTTTCACATATAAGGTATGATAAAACCACCCAATTCAAAACATCAATTAATGCATCAAAAGAAATATTTAAATAATCTTCATCTACAGGTAACGATAAATTTTCACATGCAACGTAAGTCATCTCGACTCTTGACTTATAGCTTTTAATCTTTTGCTCCTCGTCACTTAAAACACCTGCCATGATGTTATTGTTATAAATAATATCTGTAAAGTGAAGTGTGCAAGCATCACCATTATCAAAAAAAACCGAAAAACATGTCCCTTCATTAAATGGTATATGAAAAGGTAGCATAAGTGGAAATTGCACTATGTGTTTAGGGGTTAAATTAGCTATTTTGTAAACAGGCAAAAAGTCCTCGTTAAATTGCTTCTCATTAAGATAAAATATTGTTTTCTTTTTATCATCTTCACTTATCAATATAACACCTCATTAAAATATATTATAATATCGAGCACCTTTGCAAGGCTAAATTGGATTGGAAATTCTGACTGTTGTATAACAGTCTCCGTTATTTGTATAAACATTCATTTTTAAGTGTATAAATGAACGCATGTTTCGCAAATTTTAATACCCACAGGTTCCCATTATAGACATAATATCACTATAATATGGTATCTGATTAATGGTTATATTTCAATAAAAATCCCCGAAAAAACAGAATCAAAGTGCCCATAAATTAAAAAGTGCTTTACCTTTTTTCCGCTGTGATCATTTTAGTTCTATTAATTGCAAACAGTATCTTTACGAGGTTATTCTTTTGCGGGACAATGGGACCAACAAGCTATTATGGGGATATTTCTTTTCCTCCGCGTGGAGCCTTATGGCTACTCTAAAGCATTACTTTACATTTTATCATTTCTTTATGTCGAAACATGGCACAATAAGTCGTATCACATTAACCTTCATATAATATTTTTCAATCCCACACCCTTTCCTGCACCCACGTTCCCTCTTCCTCATCCCACACCATGTCGCAAACCAGTCCCTCATGTGTACGCACCGTAACCGGAACTCAAGCCGATACTTATACCTGATCCAGTACGGCTACCTATTAATAATCATGCTGCAACCGGCCACATGATACCAGTGACCGCGCCGGAGAAACTGTGCAGGCCTGCCGTCATGGCCAGGGATGACCTGGACCATCTCCCCACAAAAAACAATAAGACAGGGCATTGCCGCTCTGTCTTATCAGTAAAATCCCAAGCAAAGCTAATAATTCTGTCTTTACACCAAACCCCTCACAACACGTTCAATTTCATTTTCTTTCAAGTCTTCCAGCTTACAATAATCAGAATGCATAATACAGGCCAGTTTTGCTGCAAATCCGAATTTAATAAAGTCCTTTTCCGTGTCAATGACAAGCGACCTGATCCCTTCGGCAGCTATTTTTTTTGCCATTTCCAATGCCTCGTTCAGCGGATTGCCGCCGTTCAAAGAAACGTTCGCTCTGCCGTCAGATACCAGGACCATATACGGAACCATGTCAGGTTCTTTCAGCTTGGCAGCCTTCAGTATTTCATATCCCCTGTGCAGTCCGCTCGCCAGCGGAGTTTTGCCGCCGGTGGGCAGTTCTTTGAGTTTTTTTTGGGCCAGGTCAACGCTCCTGGTTATACCCAGCATGAGCTGAGCCGAGTCTCTCCGAAAGGCAATCATACCTACTTTATCTCTTTTTTGGTAGGCATCATTCAACAGTGATAACACAGCCCCTTTAACTACCTTCATTCTTTGTTTAACGCCCATGGAGCTGCTGGCATCAACGATAAACAGGATGGTGCTGCCCGTCCTTTTTTCCCGTACTTTTTCCCTGAAATCCGATTTTTTAATAGAAACAGCCATACCGTTTCTTTCCCTGGACCTCTGAAATGGCGCTGCAGCGCGCAATGTTGCGTCAAAAGCGATATCCCTTATTTTTACTTTAGGGAATGTATAACGAATATACCTTCCCTGGAGCGAATTGGTGACGGTCCGGATTCTTTTGCCGCTTCCCTTTCGCTTTCTTGGGTCTGACGGTTTTATATTCAAAGTTCTAACATTAAATATTTCCCCGGGTTCTTCGATTTTCTCCTGTTCAGCGGAATCAGGAAACTGGGGAGCATTACCGGAATCGTCTTTTTGCTCCGGGTTTTCTTCCGGCTCATCGTTTAAACTGTTGTTGTCGTGGTTTAAAGCTTCATCTTCTGTTTGTCGTTCTTCCTCTTTGTCGTCTGAGAGCTCAGGTTCGTCTCTGCTGTCATCCTGACCAGGGTTTTCCGGGCTTTCTGCCCGGTTTTCAAACTCCTGCGGCGGCATTTCCCGCACTCTGTGGGGCAGCGCCAACTCGGCAGCTTGTTTGATATCCTCTACAGTCACTTGTCCACGGTTATCATACGCGGCTATGGCTCTGGCCGTCTCAATCACCGCAATTTCCGCCCTGTTCCCCGCACAGTTGCCTTGCATAGCCATTTCTGCCGCCAGCTTCAATAATCCTTCAGAAACTTCAACATGCGCCAGGGCCTGTTTGGCGCCCGTTATTTTCAGTGCAAGCTGCTCAATTTTATTTTGCCACTTTTTGACGTATTCTTCCCGATTGCGCTCGTATTCCAGGCGCCTTCTGATGATTTCTTTTCTTTCCCATTGATCACTACTTCCTTTTACTTCAACATAAAGCCCGAACCTGTCAAGGAACTGGGGTCTTAATGCCCCTTCCTCAGGATTCATGGTGCCTGCCAAAACAAATTTGGCCCGGTGAGAACAGGAAAGTCCTTCTCTTTCCACCCGGTTTACATGGGATGCGGAAACTCTTCCAGCAGGCAATTGACTATGTAATCGCTTAATAAGTTGACCTCGTCCACATACAATATGTTTCCATCCGCTCTTTTTAACAGTCCCGGATCAAAGCATTTTTTGCCTTCTTTGATCGCCTTTTCTATATCTATGGTTCCTATCAGCCGGTCTTCGGTGATATTCAGCGGAAGGTCAATTACTTCCATATCCTGCGACACTGCGGCCAGTCCCCTTACCAGGGTGGATTTGGCAGTGCCTTTTTCACCGATGATCAAAACGCCTCCGATGGCCGGATTTATTACATTCAATAGCAATGCCTTTTTTATTTTTTCCTGTCCCAGCACAGCCGCAAATGGAAAAACACTTTGTCTGCCCATAATAACCTCTCCCTTGATCAGGTATTCAGAATTCAGACCCCCATGCTGCCTGCAGCGGCACCTCGAATTCCAGCCTTCTTTTGATTACTTCGATCCTTCTGGCGGTATCTTTTTCGCCGGCCACGTCCACGACCAGGCCGAAGCGGTCCAGAAGCTGCGGCCTTAAATCCCCTTCCTCGGGGTTCATGGTGCCGACCAGGATGAATCTGGCCGGGTGGAAAAAGGAAACCCCTTCCCTTTCAATAGTATTGACCCCCATTGCAGCTGAATCCAGCAACACATCCACCACATGGTCGTCCAAAAGGTTGACCTCGTCGACGTAAAGGATGTTTCTGTTAGCCTGGGCCAGGATACCCGGATCAAACTTCTTTTCGCCTTTTTTAATGGCATGCTCTATGTCAAGAGTCCCTACGACCCGGTCTTCGGTAGCGCTTACGGGCAGGTCGATAACCTTCATTTTAGCGAAAATAACTTCCAGGTTTATGCCTTGATCTTTTTTTTCCGCGCAACTACTGCACATCAAGCTTGCATCTGCCGGATCACATCCGAAAACGCACCCTTCCACCTGCTCCCGTTCAGGCAGCAGTTCGGCCAGTGCCCGGACTGCCGTTGACTTGGCGGTGCCTTTTTCCCCCCTGATCAGGACACCAGCCAGTAACGGATTGATAATATTTAAAATGAGGGCTTTTTTCATTTTCTCCTGACCCACAATGGCCGTAAAAGGATAGTTCTTTTTAAGGCTTTCCATTTGATAGACTCCTCTCGGTACACTCCTCTCGGTACCGGTTAACTAAGTTATTAAGTTATTGATAGCAAGTGCCGAATGGCCAGGAGTCCCCTTTCATTGACTTTTGACCTTCGACTTTTGACATTAGACTTTTAAGCTTACTCCGCTTTTTTACACAATCTGACTC
Source organism: Peptococcaceae bacterium BRH_c4b (assembly GCA_000961595.1). Lineage (GTDB taxonomy): Bacteria > Bacillota > Desulfotomaculia > Desulfotomaculales > Desulfocucumaceae > Desulfocucumis. Next base: position 18,309 of record LADO01000015.1, on the reverse strand, counting down.
CGGTGATGATAAAAATGAGCAGATAAATTATCAATATGGTAGGGTGCAGGAGCGTTTGAAAAACACTTTCCCCCTGGCTTCTTAAAGCCAGGCTGGTTTGGGTCAGCGGTAACACCCAGATAATTTCTTTTAATCCAACCGGCATTTTGTCCAGCGGGAAAAATGTGCCGCAAAGGAAAGACATGGGAGTGATCACAAAATTCGAAAACTTCGCCATATCTCCATGGGAATCGATGATTAATCCCGCAGTAAGGCCCAGGGCCGAAAAGACAAAACAATTTAATATGGTTATCATAATGAAATATAAATCAAGCCGCAGGCCGGCCTGAAAGACGATGGCCAGCAGAACGATGATGAGGGCCGAGTACAATCCCCGCAAAGCGCCAGCCGTTATTTTTCCGGCCGCATAAACCAGCATGCTCACCGGGGCAACCATAAACTCTTCAAAAGTCCTGGTATAAGTCCTGGCGATATTGATGTCATTAGCCACAGTGCTGAAGCTCAAGGTCATCGTTGTCAACGCAATGATCCCGGGTATCACAAAATTAATATAAGAGCTGCCACCTACATTGATCCCGCTGCCAAGCCCCCAACCAAACACGATTAGATACAAAACAGGCGCAATCATGGAACCGGTGGTAATGCTTCAGAATTTGCCTTTAAAAAGCACGTACTCCTGCCACAATATGGTCATGAACTGCATATTTAGCCTTCCACCTTTCGTTTGGTCAGTTTGATGAATGTATCTTCCAGGTTGGCCGGCCGGATATTTACACTCCCTTCCATCCCCGCCGCACTTTCGATTGCCTCCTGCCTGGTATTGAAAAACCTGCTTCTGGTCCCGCCGTTTTCAAAATATTCCAGGACAAATGCCCCTGTTTTTTGGATAAGTTTTTGCGGAGCATCCAGTTCAACCAACTTCCCGCCATGCATCAGCCCAACCCGGCTACACAGTATTTCTGCTTCCTCTATGTAATGGGTTGTCAGCACTACCGTCAGGCCATTTTTATTCAATCCCTTCATCAGGTCCCACATTTTCCGCCTTACTGCGGCATCAAGCCCCACGGTAGGCTCATCCATCAGCAGTATTTCCGGTTCATGCATCAGCGCCCGGGCGATCATCAGCTTTCTTTTCATGCCCCCGGAAAAATTTTTCACCATCTCATTGGCCCGGTCAGATAAATTGGTGAATTCCAAAAGCTCATCGATACGTTTCTGGCGGATGTCTTTTTGTAAACCATAAAGACATCCGTGGAGCTCGAGATTTTGCCAGGCTGTCATTTCTGTTTCCAGGTTCATATGCTGGGGAACGACGCCTATTTTGGCCTTTATTTCCGTCAGATTCCTGTCCACCTGCCTGCCGTCGACAAGAATACTGCCGCTCGTCGGCGCCGTTAAAGTGCTTAACATCCTTACGGTGGTGGTTTTTCCGGCTCCGTTGGGCCCCAACAGCCCGAAGAATTCCCCTTTGGGTATCTCCAGGTTCAGGTTGTCCACAGCAGTTACGGTTCCGTATTTTTTAGTCACGCTGTCAAAAACAAGCAATAATCTCTCCCCCATCTGCGCAGTTTTAAGTCTCGTACTACTGAATACTTACTAAGAATTAACACTTTTCATCCGCTCTTTGCACTCATAAAACGTCTGTGTACCGTTACAATGCTGGAGAATGTCCGTCGCTGATTGACAATAGATCATTTTATCCGCCCAATCCCCATAGAGCAGTTTGTTCTCCTTTTCATCCCGCATCGTACACACCCGCTGTCCGTCCTGCAACGCTTCCAGCACCAGCTTCCGGTTTGAACTGTTCGATTCGGCGATGGGGAATCCGGTATCCACCACCAGCAAAGTTTCTTTAAGAAGGTTTTTCGCTTCCCGATAAGCCTGCAGTCCAATGTTGTGAAAAGGTTTTTCCTTGACTGTCACCACCCCTATGGTTTCGGCAATATGGCAGTCAACATCGTTTTCATGCAGTATTCCGGTACAAAAGCCCACATTGTTCCTGGTCAGCATCCTGTATATCCCGGTTGCTTTGCCGGCCCCGCCCACCACAAATACGGAAGGCTCAGCGCTGTTGAAAATCTCGATGGTTCCCATGAAAGCGTTAAAACCTGCGCAATCAATATCGTAAAGAGCAGCAACCGCTTTAGTGTTTCCCACCTTCTCCGGCGCACCGCAATTCACAATTTTGCCCTCTTTGATCAGTACGGCAATATCGCAGCTTTTCAACGCCAGATCTATCTCGTGCAGAGAAAAAATGACCGTTATGCCCTTTTCCCTGCTCAGCCTTTTCAAAATAGCCATGACTTCCAGTTTATGTCGCACATCCAGGTGTGTCGTGGGTTCATCCAGGATAATCATTTCCGGCTCCTGGGCCAGGGCCCGGGCCAGGAGAATTTTTTGTTTTTCCCCGTCACTTAGTTCGTTGTAATATCTTTGGGCCAGATTTTCCGCATTGACTATACGCAGGCATGCTGAAACTTTTTCTTTATCCTCCGCCGACAGCTTGCCCAGAAAACCGGTATGGGGATACCTGCCCATGGCAGTTACATCAAAAGCAGTAAAAAAACCTGCATTCAGTCGCTCAGTCAAAACCACCGCCAGTATTTTAGAAAGATTTTTCCGCTTAATGCGCGAAAGATCTTGCCCCTGAATGTATATGGCCCCCTTTAACGGTGCGAGCAAGGCGGAAATGGATTTCAGAATGGTTGATTTTCCGGCGCCGTTCGGCCCTAACAGGCAAATAATCTGACCTTGCAGTATTTCCAGGTTAATCCCCTCAACGACTGCCTTGTTTTTTTCGTGTCCTACTGTCAGATTAATGGTTTCCAGCATTTTCATAATACTGTCCTCCTGTTTAATAGTAACCAGATCACGATGGGTACACCGAAAAACGAGGTGACGGAACTGATGTTCAGTTCCGTTGGAGCAACTATCGTTCGGGCTATAAGGTCGCATATAGCAGTGATGATACCACCAAACAAAATGGTAGCAGGTATCAGGACCCGGTTATCGGAAGTACGCAAAACAAGCCTGGCGATATGCGGCACCGCCATCCCGATAAAGGCCACCGGGCCTGCAAAAGCTGTAACCGCAGCAGTTAAAACACTGGAAACCATAATGATAAATATCCTGAATAATTTAATATTGACTCCCATGCTTTTCGCATAGTCTTCACCCAATAGAAAAGCATTCAGGGGCTTGGAAATTGCTAAAGCAAGAAAGAGAAACGGAATACCGAGAAATATCAATAGCCGTACCTGTTCCCAGGTAAAGCCCGCAAAGCTTCCCATTGTCCAAATCATAAAGCCTTTCACTTTTTCATTCTCGGCAAAGGTCATTAAAACTCCGGTGGCGGCCGAACACAGATAACCGATCATTAACCCTATGACAAGCAAGGTCACGGCACTTCGAGCCTTGTATGCAAACAATAGGATGACCGCAGTAATAATCAGTGCGCCAAAGAACGCTCCCAAAAACATGAAATAATGTGATAAAGTGGACATACCCATAGTAAATCCGCCAAGCAGAAATAAAGCCATAATAAGCGTTGACCCTGAAGAAACCCCGAGCACATATGAATCAACAATGGGATTTCTGAAAAAGATTTGAAACATGAGCCCTGCAACAGCAATTGCAGATCCTCCCAAAACCGCGGAAACAGATCTTGGCAATCGAATCTGCCATACGATAGTGGAATTGACAGATTCATCCTGGATCCGATTGATAATAATACTGGCAACCTCCGGCAGGCTGATTTTTATTGAACCGATAGCAATATTCAGCAGGAACACAAACACAAGAGCGGTTAGCAAAAGACCAAAAATCAATACATTGTTGCCGGAAAACAATCGTTGTTGCTGCGTAGTGACTTTCCATGCCGGCGAAAGAGACATTAATGCATTTACCTCCTACAAGTACGACAATTCACCTTATATCTAACTCCTCGGAAGCTTGACCAACTTGACTGGTTTATACCCGCTGAAAGCTCCGGGATGGAATGCCGCGGCAATATCTTTCACGAAAACATCGGTTTCCGGAATGGTCTGCCACCAGTCAGGCGCATAGGCCCACACATTCCCGTTTTTTACAGCCTTGATGTTGGCAAATAACGGATTTTCTTTAACTATTTGGTTGATGGTAGGACTCTTCATATAATTAGTCGTTGACGAGAAAATAAATATATCGGCTTCTTTGGCCTGGGCATAGAAATACTCCGCACTGACCTGAGTGTCGGCGTTTGTTCCATGGTTTTTAAATGCATAATCTCCCCCGCACATATTAATCCATTTGCCGACATATGAGCCGGGATTGGTAATATATATCTTACCTGCCCATGATAGTCCCCAGGCTACCTTCGGCTTTTTCAAACCAGCTACCCTGGCAGTGACGGTGTTAATATTTTTCACGGCATTATTAAGTATCTTTTCAGCTTCCAGCTCTTTGTCGTAAAAAGCGGCGGTAAATTTGATCCACTCCAACCGGCCCAGGCAATCAGGCTCCAGGTATTCATTATTTACCGCATAACGAATTCCCAGTTCAGAAAGTTTTCTCATAACATGCTGCTGTCCGGTCGTTCCGGTATAGACGAATACCAGCTCGGGATTGATGGATTTGACCAGTTCATAGTCCTGCGCCTCCATATTATCGCCGCCCACATATTTAACTTTCCCCTGGCTCACCATCTGTTTTACCTTGGGAATATACCAGTAATTTGCCGATGTTGTTACAGCTTTCAGGCTGTCCAGAACATTCAGCTTGGCCATTGCACCCACATAGGTGGATGAACCCGTCATTACTTTTTGTAGTGGAATATACACTGTCTTATCGGCAACTACTCCTTTCGGGGCGGTTTTTCCCCGCGGCACCAAAAGAATTCTATAATTTTCACCGTCTGTAACCAATTTACAGCCGTTATCAAGGTACTTGATCCGGAATTTCTTGGAATAATATAGCGGAAAATCTTTGATCGTAATACTGAACTTAGCGGTCGTTTTGTTGTAAGCGATCTGAAAGCCGAACACATCTGTAATAAAATCCTGAGGCACATAAATAGAACCGTTTTTTACCGTGGAGGCAGCCAGTAGTGAAAATGCCTTACCGTTTACGTATACCTTGGAACTGTTTTTCTTCAGGATGGAAATATTGTTGCCCCTCCGGATAATAACGTTGTTATTATCCGCGTCCCATGTCACATTGGCGCCGAGAGCTTCCGATATTGCTTTCACCGGCAGCATGACAACATTTTTTAAGATATACGGCTGAGCGCTGCTAAGTGTTGCCGGCTTGCCGTTAATATTCACTTGAATTGCCTGGGCGGCATATGAATTTACCGGTAATAACAAAACAGCAAGGGCAACGATTATGAGAAGAGAAACAAGTCTCCATTTTTTGATCATAGTTTTTAACATAGCGAATACCTCCCCAGTGAACTGCCGTGAAATACTTTCCAGGTATTCAGAATTTAGTAGTCAGAATTCAGAATATTTCGAGACGATAAACCGTTCTCTCATGCTGACTCCTGAGTAGTTACCGCCGGATATCTTAACAATGGGTTTGGCTGGGACGGTTAGCCGTAATCTCAGGAAAACCGCTCTTTACTTTTCTTTGCTTAAAGTAATTTCTGCAGCAACAGATAAAGAATTAACGCAGCTTCAGCCCGGGTAGCATTCCCCTGGGGCACAAACTGCCCGTTTCCGCGCCCGCTCATCAACCTTTCTTGAACTGCCAGTGCAACCGGTGTCCGCGCCCACGAGTGGATAGCCGCAGTGTCGGTAAAACCGGCAAGTATTTTATTAATTTCATCATTGTTTAAAGAATGATCCAGTTTTTTCTTGGCCAACAACCGTTCAATCATAGCAGCCATCTGCTCTCTTGAGATTGGTCCATCCGGAGTAAAACGGTCGGCACTGGTCCCGAAAACAATACCATGATAAACAGCAGCATAAACTGAGTCCCGATACCATGCATCGGCAGGCACATCGCTAAATTGCGCTGTCTTTTCGGAATTGGCCGTCAAACCGGCGATCTTGGTCAGGATGGTGACAAACTCTGCCCTGGAAACAGTGGCATCCGGTGCAAAAACACCATCACCCATACCGGCAATAAATCCATTGGCAGCCATAATCTCTATTTCCTTTTGCGCCCAGTGACCATCAAGGTCATCGAAGGAACTGGTGGCTGCTAGCAAAGCATACTTGCTGAAATGATTCGTGTAAAAACTGACGGTATTATTTTGTTGATCATAGGTACCGCCCAGGAATTCCCAGGTCTGCCTTGCTTCATTATACCGGTAGGCTAGAACCATACCGGTCCCGGCTGTTTCCAGGAAACCTTCGGGAACCAGCAAGATGATCTTGCAGCCGGGAATTTGTTTGACTTTTTGCTGGGTATTATCCCGGTCTACCACCAGCACATTCAACTCATAGATATCTCCCGCAGGTTTTAATTTTTCATTATAGGAAGATTTAATTTTGGTTTGGATTTCCCAGTCACTCAGTTTCTCGGCGCTGATGACGAGCTGCGCAGCGTTTCCTCCGGTAATCTCCGGTATTTTCAGGCTTTCCGGCGGGAAAACAATTTGCACTCCTTGGACAGTCACAGCCAGCGGTTTGCCAATGTTTAAAATTTTGGTCAATTGATCGTTGGACAGGGCTAACGAAGTTTTCGCATCGTCGGCCTGGAGTACAATCTCACCCGCAGACTCTGCATTCTGAATAGCCGTATTCAAAACAGTATCACTAACCGTACCCGACTCTGTAAGCTCAACACTATCAACTACAACAGAACTTTTATTCACCAAATCGCTCCATAGTGGAGGTTGGGCGTCCATACTGGAAGCATAGTACCAAACGATTTTTTCGCCGCCTTTTATGCTGCAATTACTAGCCAATACTGCCCCGGGCACATTGTTGACAGCATACATCCAACCGGCTGATCCGGTGCCTGCCAACCCCTCTATTGAATCCACGTAATAACCCCAATCTTCCCAATAGCCGGTTGTGTAATCGGCCCCGGAAGCGTCAAGGGCGCCCAGTACGGTAAGGCCGAATTCATTGGTGTCATCTACCATAAAATACCTCGGGTCGAACAGAAGTTCTCCATTCTGGTCTACCACAGCCATACCCACTTCCACTTCGGTCGAAACGTCCGGATTTATGCCACCTTGCGAAGATTCAACTTTCAAGTCCGCCGTCGCCGTGAGTCCTTCATAAACAGCCTGCACTACCGTCTGACCGGCTTTTAAAGCGCTGACCAGCCCGCTGTTGTCAATACTCACAATGCTGCTGTCGGTCACAGACCAGTCAGCAGCATTTGTTACGTCGGCCGTTCCGGCGATAGTCTTCCGCATAGCTTTTAACTGCCGGGTATTATCTTTGGCAATTGTTGCGCTGGACGGGTAAATATAAAACCCGTTATCTACCAAACCATACGCACAAAAGAATAAGATGGCATCCTGCACGTCTTCGTTTGCTCCGAAGCTCCCATCTTCATTGAGAGCATCATTTAGCAAATAATCAACCGCGCTGGTCCAGGATTCGAGGTCTATGTCCAATGTTGCCAGTGTCACGATTGCTTCCGCAGTGTCTTTGAGTGGGTCATCCATCCCTGGATACCCCGCGACAAAACTTCCATCTCCTTGTTGCTGATTTTCCATCCAGTCCAGCCCGTTATCAATGGCATCCTGAATGTCCGTGTCGCTTTGCCCGGGATCCAGATAGTGAAGCGCTCTGATAGCTTTGGCCGTGGTTATAAAATCGGGATAATATGTACCGCCATATGTGAAGCCCCAGCTATATACATCGTTAGCGCCTGTTGTATTTTGCTGGCCCAGAATGTAGTTCTCGGCGAGGACTGTATCAATTTCATTCATCAAGCCTACCTCGCCTAACAGGTCAAAAGCCGGAATGTTATCAAAAAGACTGTCGTCAAACCCGGTGGCAGTTTGCCTATTTGCCAGTATATCAATCAACTGGTTTTTATAACCGTTTTGGTTCAGAGCTATCGCAGCCGCCAAATCTTGAGCCAACAGCTTGGCAGATTTCTCTCCGGCATTTGATATGTCGGCATATATCGCGCTTGTTACCGAATCCTCAAGGGTCTCTCCATTATATTCCCAAGCGCTAATATCAACACCTGACTTGTTTAAGACATATAAAGCATAAGAACCTACTCCGTTTTCGTTATTCTTCATCCCACCGTCTGTGAAATCATCGTGTAAAAATTCTACCGCAATATTGTCCAATGAGTTGGCCACACCAGCATCGGCTACTGACGATGTCATGAAAAACGAAATAGTAACCAGCACAGTAAGTAGTAAACTTAACTTTTGAAGCAGTTTTTTAAAAAAATACATTTATCATTCCTCCATTGATTTTTCCTATCGCCTTCATGATATTATTGGCATAAATAAATAAATCCCGGTTTCTTAGCCGGGAGTTATGAGCGGTAACAAATATGAACCACCCACTATGACCCGTAGCTACTGGCTAAAACAATAACGGGCAGGTCTCCTGGCTCGGGATTATCGGATACCTCACGTCTTCCCGGGATTTACGCCCAGTGACATGGTGTGAAGTTCCTCCCCCATACAGTGGCGGGACCGCGCCGGATTTTAACCGGCTTCCCTTTTCAGCCTTTATCGAACAAAAGGCACCCGTTTTATTTATTTTTTTGTGTACTATACAATTAGACGATTCGGAAAATATAAGCTCTAAATAAAAAACGGCCTCATCCAAACACCTCCCGTAAAAACAAATGGTGTCATAGAATTGGCCGGCCGGGTGTAGAACCAATCATCGCGAGCCCAAGTAAATTACCCGGTTGAGATCGCTAAATGTTTACTAAACACCGGTTCCGTTTACGCCCTGTCCCTCGAGACAAGGCGACCAACTTTAATAAAATAAAGCCCCTGCACAAAATCACGCAGGGGCTTTAATATCCGATACAAAAGCCATCAAACAACCCATCCTGCGTGGGTACATTAATGAATTACCGGGCAAGCAGGTTTCCTGGCTCAGGTTCATCGTTCTTTACGCCTTCCCGGGATATTTACCCAGTGGCATAATGCAAAGAACTCCCCATTACAGTGGCGGGACCGCGCCGGATTTTAACCGGCTTCCCTTTTCAGTTCTACCGCATCGGTAGAACCACTTGCCCTGTGTGTTCAATTTTCAACATATTACTCTTGAAATTACAATAAGTCAACTGCTAAACGAAAAACAGGCAGAGCCAGGCTGCCCAAATCTACTCCCCTTCAAAAACCGGTACATTTCCTCAACTGAAGCAAATTTCAATTCTTTGATGGCATTCTTCAGTGCCAATCCGCTCCCCACATTTCCCTTATGCTTTGCGTGGATAATACAAGAACGTTTCACCCCATCCGGCCCGACGCCTTTCCAAACAGCTGTCTTTCCCTGCCTCTTCATCCCCAACTTCCGGCAAATCTTTTCAATGTCATCCCAGGTGAACGTATACCCCATTAGACAGCCAGCACCTTATCTAAATCTAAAATCCGGTAAATTCTCTCCCTGTCCCCTTCACACCGGAGAACGCGCCTCAAGTACCAATAATGCTCCCGGCGACCACCGGATGAACTTAAATAAAACGGCAAGTCATCAAAGTAAACCCCGGCATAGTCGATAATATTGTCAATGAAGTCCTCCACAGCTTCCATTTTAGTAGGACCTACGCCGTAAACTCCGGTTTCCAGGTTGTACAGGGAATAATGGTCGTTTTCCTTCCCAGGCCCGTCAATCCATTCATATGAAAAAGTCTTAGTCTCACACAGTTCGTCAAGCAGCACCGTTGAAATGAGGGATACAGGCTGGTCGTCTTTCCTTTTGGCATCTGCCAATAAGAATTCTTTCCCTATAACGGCTTCCCGCCTTAATGCGGACAATTTGTTTTTTGCCTCATGAACAGGAACGCTAGGCATAAGCGAGTCACTCCTTCGCAAACTCCTTACCCCCATTATAATAGAATATGGCTATACTAGCTATATTCTATGAAGGGAAAGCATATTCTAAAACCTATCATCAAACAAGCATGGAAAAGTAACTGCATTACCAGCCCCGGGTATAGTTATCAGCACAAGGTATACAAACGAAATGCCCTTCTTTTACCCTGGCCCGGGACTCCATTACATACTCGCCGCAACTGCCGCACTGCACGGAATTGAAAATTCTGGCCTTGTCCGGCATCTTAAAATCGATTTCCTCTGCTATGCAAAATTTTTCCTCCGGCATATTCAATATCTGATCGGTTCTGGCAGCCTGTAACCCATGGAATTTCTCTTTTTCCTCCGCTGTGGCGGCGCCCCCGAATACTTTCTTGCGCAGCTCGGCAGCGGCAGGGTCGTGTCTGTGCAATGCCGCGCCGTTTACCGATATTCTTAAAGCCCTGTTGCTGTTCCGGCTGCCGAAGGTATATACCTGCTTGCCGTGGTCCCGGTAGAGCAGATTGCCCTTGCCCAGGGTGCATCCCGTCAGCAGCATAATGGCATCCACACCGCAGGCATCATTTTCCACTATGGCTACCAGTTCCTCATCGGCAGCCCGGAGCTCATTTAATTTTGTTAATGCTACCCCGGCCACACGGTAGCCGATAGCCAGGCCCGGGCAGGAATGCCCGTGAAATTCAATGGCCCTTTCCCAGGGTGTTTTTTCCATGCACATAATCATCTCTCCCTATTAATTATTCTCAACCCTTTCCTGCCATCCATGGTACTTCGGCATGACCAAAAGTATTATATCATCTCTTCCCGTGCCTACATCCAGTATTTTTTTGCCCGACGCCCCCATCTCCGTTCGCAACAGATTAAGCCAGGCCTGTTTTTCCCTCTCCGTCTTTAACCCGTGAGCGTATTGGTTGTCATGATTTGAGGCCCACCGGTCCCATCTGGCGGCCACTTCTTTTTTTAACTCTGCCGTCTGCATTTACAAGCACCCCCTTTTTATACAGGCAACCTGATGGTCATTTTGAAAAACCAAATCGGGTACCGTGATAAAACATTCTTTCTATTTGCTCCTTTACTATTCATTAAAGAAATTGGTATGCGGAGCGCCCATTCCCCGCATACCCAGTTCATAATGAGAAGACCACCGGCACTGCGGGTCTGAGCAGCCACAGCACCGGTTTTTAAAGAGGTTAAAAGCCCTGCCAAGGAAGCTTTTAACAAAACGATATGAAGTTGTCATATAAGTGAAGGTTATATCATAAAGGACCTTTGACCCCTTATGCCATGGCAACTGGCCGAACTGCATAAAACTAACGCACCGTTACAAGATATTAATTATCTCAACGGGCACAAATGAAAAGACCATGAGGGTTCCCGGCTGTTACCGGGCAGGACCTTCATGGTCTTATTGTTATATATTAGTTATACTTTAATTCGTTTCCGATTTCTTTCTCTTAACTAATTTTGCCAATCCGTACCCCGCCCCGAATGTCAGCAAAGTACCCACTATTCCCGCCGCTGCAGTAGCTACTGATTCGTTTTTCACCCCTGGCATGGCGTAATCAGGCACAGGAGCGGTTAAAACAGGCTCTCCTTCTCCTTTATGCAAAAACCCCAGGTCTTCCGCCACTTTCTCCAGCCCGTCAGGGCTGGACGAGGCAAAAGGAGACAATACGGCGGCTACAATCAATGCTACCAGTAATACTTTATAAACGCCTTTCACTTACCCTACCCCACCTTCATTTCTGTTTTCTCATCAACAAAGCCTGTTTTCTCTACAAAATTGACCACTACAACAGTGATTAATCCTTCTCCTATGCCGATTAATGTATGCCAGCCGGCCATAGCCGGAAAAGCAACGGCAAAAGGCACGGTGCCGGATATGGATAACTCTACGGTAGCCATTAAAGAAGCCACAAAAACCGAAAGCCAGGAGGCCAGAAAAATCGAAACGTTCCTTCCGCCAGAACTTTTAAAAATTTTGGATAACATCTTATATATTATTAGAGCCGTTATTACCCCCACAACTGCCATGTTAAATATGTTTCCGCCCAGGGCAGTAAGACCCCCGTCCTGAAAAGCCAGACACTGAATAAACAGTACCGTTGAAATTACCAGGCAGGCATTCCACGGTCCCAATAGTATTGTGGCCATAGCAGAACCGAGTAAATGACCTGAAGTTCCTCCGGCGATGGGAAAATTAATCATTTGTGCAGCAAAAATAAAGGCTGCCATGATACCCAGTTTGGGAACCTGTTTGTCGTCCAATTCCTCCCTGGATTTTTTAACGCTGTAGCCTATTGCCCCCGCACTTAAAACTGCGGCGCTTATCCATGTTTTGGCATCCAAAAAACCGTCTGGTATGTGCAATCATCTAACCCCCTTCATTATTTCCCGGACCCTTTCCACCATCATCTCCACCAGGTGCGGCAAAGGTTCGTTTTTTAACCCCACAATATTAATATTGCTTTTATTCAAGGGCATTAATATTTTTTTGGCTTCAGCCCCGGCAATGGTTCTTGCCATTTTAGGGGTAACTTCACCCAGCATGGAATTGGCCACGATGATGGCGATAGGCCCCATGATCATGTCTACTTTTCCAGCCGTTACACATATGGCGTTTTCTCCGCTGGCTCCCTGATCAGCCCCTGCCTTTAACATCTGTGCTGTGGCCAGTGCATTTGTTCCCAGGGCGGTTATCTCAATCCTTTCCCCCAGGGATTTTCTTAGCTTTTCTGTGATCAGCTTTCCTATGCCGCCTCCCTGTCCGTCAACAACAGCTATTCTCATATACCACCTTCTATAGAAAAAATAAAAACCACGAAGAGCCCCCGTTTCGTACGGAGCAATACCTTCGTGGTATGTGCCTGTGTAATACATCTGCCGGTAACTGGAACGACTCCAAGTCGTTCTTTGTTATATACATTATTCTATGCCATTTTAAAAATTCCTTCTTGATTTCAAAGTTGAAAATAAAATTTCTCATGGGCAACAGTTACCATAATTGTCAAGTAGAGATGTAACCATATCGCCCGGTACAGAGCTACCCTTGCTCAGTCCGTTTTCGGAGCGCACTCTGGCCGCTTCCCCGGCCACGTCTTCTGAAAGCTTTTTACTGGTCGGTCCCAAGTTGGAGCCGGACGAAGCAGCGGCATCATAACCATCCCTGCCGGCTGCGGAAGGCCGGCCGTGAAAATACCCCGGGCCGATAAAGTTTTGCCCGATCAGTACCGAATCAACCGGCCTGCCGTCGCGATACACCAGTGAGCCGCCGGCCTGTCGGGAAAAGAGAACACTGGCTAAACCGGTCACTGTCAGGGAATATAAGATACCAGTTATAAGTGTCATCAACAGCAACAATAAGCATGCCCTGCCGGTTAATTTCAACATACTGATTGCTCTTCCTTTCCAAAGCCAATAAAATTAGTGTAAAAAATTGGCAAAAGTATAAAATAAATATAATTACGGTTCCTTGATTCTCAATCGCCTTCTTGACTGAACCGACAAAGGAGCCTTCAATCAAACTAATTTTAAATAACGTTCTACTAGTATTTTTTTTAACTATGTAACTATTATGGAGGTTAAAATGATTCGGACATTGCTATAATTTAAGAATGGGGAGGCCCTATTTCATGACTCATTTGAGGATGTACATTCTTACCAGGTGAAATGGTATTGGGTCGATTTTTCACAGCCCACGGAAAAAGAAATACAATACTTGTCAGACTATTTTGGGTTTCAACATTTATTAATTGAAAAAGGTCCGGACTATTTATTGTATTTGTTGATGAACGGTCTTTTGGCACAGTACTCTCCTTTATTCTGCAGGTTTGGCGACGAACTGGAACAACTGGAGTCTGAACACTTTTTTAATCTTACTCAACGCATGATGAATCGCATTTTTCAGATTCGCAGAGAGTTATTTACTTTACGCAGTTCCTTGGAGCCATTAAGGGACGTGATAAAGGCGATTCTGCACCCTGAGGATGAACAAATGGAGAACCAAATACCGGGTTTTATTTAGTGATATCCACGATGATTCTATAAGATTGGTGGAATTGACAGAGGTCTATCGCCAGATGGGATTGGATTTAATAGAGGGACATGTGTCTTTTAATTCACAGAGGATGAATCGGGTGATCATAATACTGACTGTAATCACGACAATTTTTATGCCCTTGACATTTGTTGCAGGCATATACGGCATGAATTTTGAGTATATGCCTGAACTTCATTGGAGATACGGTTATTATTTAATTCTTGCGCTGATGGGAGTAATTGCCGGGGCTATGATTTTATGGTTCAGACGTAGAAGCTGGTTCTAAGATGGGCTCGGCTTACTAATTTTACATAAAAACCCACGAAAATATCCTTATCAAACAGGACTATTCGTGGGCAAAATTATTTTTCTATATTCTGCTGATCACAGGCTATGCTTATTGCAGTTAAATAGTGATGGGCTTTGACTCAAATGATCATATTATATTTTTTCATTTTGACATATAGTCTGGAGCGGCTTAAGTTAAGTATTTTGGCTGCCCGGGTCTTGTTTCCACCTGCTTTGTCAAGGGCATCCAAAATCAAATCCCTTTCTAGTTCATGCATTTTATCACGATAACTGTCGGATTCCTTTGGTATTTTAATCTCACTTCCGGGCCTTTCACCCTCGCCAAGCATATAAGGCGGCAAGTGTTCAATTCTTACATTGCCTGAGCGAGCGTAATTAACTGCCCTTTCTACAACATTTTCCAGTTCCCTTACGTTCCCCGGCCACCTGTGCCGGCACAGTATCTCTACGACTTCTCTTTCAAACCCTCTAACATCGGCGCCAAGGATTCTGTTATATTTTTTGAAAAAACTTTTCGCCAGAAATTCGATATCCTCCGGGTGTTCCCATAACGGGGGCAGGTGTATATTTATTACATTCAAACGGTAATATAGATCTTCCCGGAAAGTGCCTTCAGCAATCCCCTTTTCAAGTTCTTTATTTGTAGCCGCCAAAATGCGGACATTGACTCTGATACTCCTGGTACCGCCCACCCGCTCAAATTCCCGCTCCTGTATTACCCTCAGTATCTTGGCCTGGAGGGCCAGTGACATATCAGCTATCTCATCTAATAAAATAGTTCCCCCGTCGGCCAATTCAAAGCGACCCGGCTTCCCGTTCTTTAATGCCCCTGTGTAGGCCCCGGGGGCATAACCGAAAATCTCCGCTTCCAATAAGCTTTCTGAAATTGCAGCGCAATTGATTTTAATAAAAGGGCCATTGCTCCTGTCACTGCACATATGAATGGCCTTGGCTACCAGTTCTTTGCCTGTGCCGCTTTCGCCGGTAATCAGGACAGTTGACGTGCTTTTTGAGACCCGGGCGATTTCCTGTTTTATGCTCTTAATGGCAGGGCTTTCTCCAATTATACCATCCATTACGTCCCAGGCTGTTTTGGTTTTTTGAAGTTCCTCCTCATAATAGGCAACTTTGTTCTGTAAAGATACCAATTTTTCAGCCAGTTCCTTGATCTCAGGCAACTGGGGAAAAATCATTTTTCCTACCGCCCCTACAACTCTGCCCTCTTTAATAATCGGAAGCCTTGAAACAATAAGAGACTTTCCCCGAATATTTTGAATATCACCGGTCTCCGGAATGCCGGTCTTCGCCACAATGTGCAGCCTGCTGCCGTTAATTACTTCCGTTACGTGCCTGCCAGTAATATCTTCAGGAGATATGTCCATAAAATCGTCAAAAATACGGTTGGAAAGGGTAACATTACCCTTTTCGTCAACCACAATTATCCCGTCACCAATGATATTGAGGACAGTATCCAGAGTACGGTTGATCTCCTTAACGGCTTCCAGTTCCCTGCCCACAAAATTAAGCTCGGTAATATCCTGAAAGATGGCAATGGCGCCCACAACCTTATCCATATGCGTTAACGGTGTTATATTTACAACAGTTGAAATCTCTTTGCGCCTGTATTGAAGCATGACATTAACCTCACTATGCTCTAAAGCCGCAGTCAGATCCAAATCCGGCAGCACATTACTTAACGGCAGACCAAGACACTTCTCTTCCCCAATGCTGAAAATTCTCTCTGCCCCGGTGTTTACCAGAGTAATAAACCCCTTACCATCGATGGCGATAACCCCGTTATGCATGGAATTAAGGATTGCCTGAAATTTTGTGTTAAGCAGCTCCGATCTCTCAAGTAGCGCTAAAACCATATCGGCTTTGTTGAAAACCCCTATCACTTTTTCCTCCGCATCGATTACCGGGACGGCGCCAACCGTAGTTTTTTTGACAAGCTCGGCAACCTCGTCGTAAGGAAGGTCGGCACTCAAGAAAAAGGGCTTTTTATTCATGTAATGATCTATGGCTATGTTTAAGGAAGCACCATTTAACAGTGCATCGTAAAGGTTTGTCCGGGTAAAAATACCCAATAATTTCATATCGGAGTCAACCACCGGAATGATGTCAATTTTATTATGCCTGAAATTTTGCACGGCTTTTTCAAGTGTTTCTCCCGGTCGAAGGTATACCACCTGGTCGCTGATTATATCTTTTAAAAGCAAAATAGTCACCTCGCCTGACTGCCGAAAGCAGTTAAAATCCAAAATCGCCTTGTCCGTTGTTATATGTAATTACCTTATCAAAACTGCCGCCCTGCGAGCAATTGGTGATTCTATCCCTTTTTTTATACCATTAGAAAATAATCCACTTGGATAATTTCCTATCTCTAAATAAAGGGCCGGATACCTGTTCAAAGATCTCCGGCCCTCTGGTTATTTTCGTTTTTCACCTGGCATATCTACCACACAGCTTTCGGGAAAAACATACTATTTCGGCTGCATCCGGATCGCTCCGTCAAGCCGGATAGTAGAACCGTTCAGCATAGGATTACGTACAATGTCCTCTACAAGCATGGCAAACTCAGAAGGCCTTCCCAGACGGGGGGGGAACGGGGTCATTTTACCCAAAGCCTCTTTTGCGCTTTCAGGTAACATGTCAAACATAGGGGTTTCGAAAACCCCCGGGGCAATCCCCATCACACGAATTCCGTGAGCAGCCAGTTCCCGGGCTATAGGCAGGATCATGCCCACAATCCCTCCCTTGGAAGCGCTGTAAGCTGCCTGACCAATCTGTCCCTCATAGGCGGCCACCGAGACGGTATTGATAATGACCCCTCTCTCTCCACCATCGTTGGGAGCATTTTGAGCCATCTTCTCAACTGCAAGACGAATTACATTAAAGGTGCCGACAAGGTTAACCTGAATGATCTTATTAAAGTTCTCCAAAGGCATGACGCCTTTTTTCCCCAACACCTTTTGCGCAATAACGATACCCGCGCAATTGACAACAATGTGAATGCCTCCGAATTTTTCCACGGTTGTATTTACGGCTTGTTGTACACTTTCTTCATCCGCCACGTTTGTATTAATATAGATTGCCTGCCCGCCCAATTCACCGGCCAGCTTATTGCCTTTCTCCTCCGCCATGTCCAATAAGGCAACCTTTGCTCCTTGCGCGACGAAGTTTCTGGCTACCGCCTCACCCAGCCCCGACGCTCCTCCTGTGACCACAGCAACAGTATTTTTAATATCCATCATGTACCACCTTTCTTCAATATTTATTAAGTATACAAGATTTCATTGCATTGTTATACTGTTTTATCTTTTACACAAGCGAAAAGGTAATGGCCACTCCCTCACCTGCAGTATAAAGAGCGGGCTCGATTACCTTATGGCCGGTTTTAACTTTACTGCCGATAATTTTTTCCGGTAAATTATCCGGATCAACGCCTTCCAGATTACCCATCAGCCATGGGCCCTCTTCCATCTCGGCCATGGCAACGATATACGGCGGATTGAAACCATCGGGCGCCACTCTGATCACGGTGTAAGTTTTGATTTCACCTTTCCCGCTCAGCTGCGCCACTTCTACTTTGGTACTGCCGCACTCTGCGCAGCAGATTTTCGGCGGCGCAGTAATAGCGCCGCATTGTTTACATTTCAGCCCCAGGAGCTTCCCTTCTTTTAATCCTTCGTAAAATTCAATGTATGTCAGCGGATAGGCCATTATATTTCCCTCCTTATATGCCGTAAATTATATTCACTACAGTAGCCAGGTCGCCTCCCAGGGTATCGGTCATGCCTACCCTTGCTCCCTCAACCTGCCGGTCGCCACATTCTCCCCTCAGTTGCTTGACAATTTCATAAGCCTGGGCGGCTCCTGTGGCGCCGATGGGATGCCCCTTGGCCTTGAGGCCGCCGGAGGGATTAATCGTTATCTTTCCTCCGTAGGTGGTTTCACCCTTTTCCACGGCTTCGCTCCCCTTGCCGAATTCAAAAAAGCCCAGCCC
>LADO01000011.1 GCA_000961595.1 Peptococcaceae bacterium BRH_c4b | reverse complement strand
ATTCTCTCCTGAACTTGTAGGTCTTTGAAAGAAAAACCTCTCTCCCTCAGTTGATTTATTACTTCTGAATATATATCCTCTTTACCGGAAGGGTCTTTAATTGTAATTATTAAAGTAAAAGGCTGTCGCTCAATAAAAGCGTTGCTCCGGGTAGTACAGTCAACATACAGCCGCCACGAAGCCCCTCCAATACCTTGTTTAATCTTACGATAATATGACTTTATAGGGCACCAATTAAAGCCATTCTCTACGCGTTCGCGCTCATATTTTTCTTCCCACTTCACGTCGAGAGGAACCTGTCCCTTGAATTCAAATTCACCTTTTTTTGCACTATATTTATAAACACCAAGAGAAACATCAACATTCGTTCTACAGTACTCTTGCCCAAAGCTTGCATCTAAAGCAGGGTTATAAAGCAACGTCATCATTATTTCGCCATGCCACTTTCCATCCTTGAACAGTGAATTAGGATATGGGAAATTATCTAAACTTAAATATGTACCTACTTGGATTTCGGTATCAAATATCAAAGTCACCGCAGATTTATCGCAAAACAACACTTCTCTTAAGTTAGGATTAGGCAACCCAAATCCTATGTATTGGGCCTCATCTTTGGATATTGCCTTACTAGAAAGGGGATTTCGGCAAGAATGAATCAGCAAAGCTTTGGCAATATCAGCTTTACCTGCATTTAAACCGTTAAGCACATGGCCATAAATACCGGCAACTCTGGGTGTAGAAAAACTTGTCCCAACGTCTTCCACTAAGTTTCCCGACATATCAAAAGAAACTATACCACACCCTTGCGGATCTAAACTACTAGTGCAATTACCACCGTAGTCAACGACATCCGGTTTTACAATGTAATTGCCGCCTGGACCTCTTCTTGAAAATGGAGAGGGATTATGGGCATCTACGCAACCCGCGCCCTTTTTGTGAGCAATTGATCCTACGGTAATACTTCTGACGGAATCTGCTGGCGACGTGATTCTATCTTCGCCAACCAGATTCGATTGAGGAGGCCAGCTTCGCAAGGGAGGATTACAATAGTTACCTGCCGCTATGAAAATTTGAACGTCAAATTCATCCTGTAGAGTATCGATTGCTATCGCAAAGTCTGACATGGAATCTTCTTCGCAAACGCAATTGGTTCCCAAAGATAAATTCCAGACCTTTATCTCATGTGAGTATCTTTTAAGCACGTCTCTTAATATTTCCAATAAATCATCTTCATCTACACCATCAACCGGGCCAAAGGAATCATCACTATTAGGTAGGGCTACTACATCAAGTATTTTGAACATACTATCACGACTATTAAAACCATTTATAATATGCCCAAACTGCAATACCCCTGCTACGAATGTTCCATGGTAATTATTTTGGTATTTATCAGGAACAAATACCTCTCTCTTATATATCCACGGTTCTAAATACTTATGTCCAGGTTTAATGCCCGAATCAACGACACCGATAGTTGGATATTCACTGTCCGGCTCAGGTAAAGGTAGCGAACCGAGCTTATCAAATTTCAAATCGACATTTTCCTCATTGCTATCTATCGACGAATACTGGGGAAAAAAAGATATTTTCTTCACCCCACTGAACCTGATAATTTTATTAAGCTTTTCCTCATCATTGCAATTTAACTTAAAAACCCGCATCTTCGGCGAGTAGTTTACTTCTTTAATGTGTTCCTTAAGACCAAGTTTTTCAACAAGGACCATAAAAGCCTTCAAATTATTTAGATTATCCTTATCGCTCATAAAGTCAAAAAGCTTAATTTTTATTGCGTTCTTCTTCTTAGGTTGCATATTCTCTACAACATTTTCCCTATAACTTTCGTGAAGAACATCAGTTTTAGAATATGGTTCAATACGTTCAATCTTAGTCATATTAATTTCCAGATCTTGCGTGTTGGAATTTAACACCTCTTGCAAAGTATGATTAATTCCTCTCGGGGTAACTTTAATAAAAACTTCATTAAGTTTTCCCATACCAATAATCGGACAGTTATCCGAATTTAAAAGTCGAGTAGGTCTATGTGATTTAGCTATTGCTTTATCTTTCATAATTACTTTTCCAACGCACGGAACATTTGGGTATTCACTAAAATTAGCGTCAAAATGCTTTAATAATTGGGAAAACTGATCTGCTATACCTTGGCGTAACTCTGGCGTAAAGTCGCAAAAATATTTTTTACTACCCCCTCCCTCGACCTTCCTAACATCCGATTCCCGGGGCAGAACTAGTTGTATAGGTAGAGGTCTTCTTTCATCCATTTTCATGTCTCCTTATCCCTTTAATAAATTTGCGATATGGGTCTTTGATCTATTTAACATCCTCGCGATACATGAATAGCTAAAAATTTTCGGGTTCAAGTTTCTCAAATAGCCCGCGATTGCCTTCTCCACATCTCGCTCGCTTAAGCTTTCTCCATCCTCATTCTTGAAGAATCTCATATAATCAACGAATAGGATTACCAAGGAGTAAATTTTGACCTTCTCATCCTTAATAACAGCATCCATACGTGCTTTTTTGCAGATTTCCTCAATTCCCGCCCCTGTTAATCCTTTAAAAAGGTGTCCAAGTGTACTGAGATCATTCTCAGGAAGCGTTACTTCTCTTAGGAAGTACTTGACCAGTTCTATACGAGCATTATAGTCAGGTTTTTCTACGGGAAGTTTAAAAACAAAACGACGCCAAACAGCAGGATCGAGTAAATGTTCATGATTCGTCGCCGCAATAATGATACTACCGTTTTTCAAAGCATCAATATTTTGGAGCAAGCTGTTAACTACCCGTTTAAGTTCCCCCAATTCGTGGTTATCATCTCTTACCTTTGCAATTGCATCAAATTCATCCAAGAATAAAACACATGGGACTTTTTGCGCATAATCGAAAACAGCTCTGATATTTTTTGATGTGCTGCCTAAGAATGAAGAAATTAATCCATCCAACCGAGCTATAACTACAGACAGTCCGAGCTTTTTTCCAACTACTTTGGCAAGTACTGTTTTTCCGCAACCCGGAGGACCATACATAAGGATCGAGTTTGGGACAGTAAGACCACTTGAAATAATCTTATCCGAATGAGTGTAATAATCAAGAAACCGTTGTATCTGAATTTCTGTATCTTTGTTTAAGACAATAAAATCATCAATGTCCATTGGGTTGAATATATCAGCCATAGGTAACCTGGACTCTTGGTCAACAGGTATTCGATATATTGCTTCTACTGAAGTGGGTTGCAAATTAGCTGTTTTACTTCCAATAATTATTTTCCTCAATCTGTCAGCTGTTTTTTTTTCTCCATCTTCATCCAATTTATCAGCTAAAAGTGATGTATAGTTTATCACCTTAGCACGATCTAGTTTAACAGCCCCTTCTACGATCTTCATTACCTCTAGCGCATAGTTCATAACGCCCCTCCTCTGTACGTTTTAATTCTACCATGTACGTTTTTATCTGTAAACAGTATAAATCATATTATTTCGTGAACGATATGCTTTTATTTATGAACGTATTACCCCAAAAGTTGTAAGAATCAGTAATAAAAAAGTTGTAACCTGTTACCGGTTACAACTCACAATAATCCTTTCATGTCAAATCTATATTATCGTTAGGTCAAAACTTTATTTTCCATGTCACAACATTATTTTCTCAAGACAAAAAAAGGAGCAGGGGTTAACCCCCTACTCCACAGTTACACTTTTTGCCAAATTTCTCGGCTGATCGACGTCGCTCCCCCGGGCCACGGCCATGCGGTAGGCCAGCAGTTGCAGGGGGACTACCGACAGTATCGGTGCCAGCACCGGGTGGGTGGAGGGGATGTGCATGACGTGGTCCGCTACTTTTTCCACTTCCTTGATACCTTCCATGGCCAGGGCGATTACTGTGGCGTCACGGGCTTTTACTTCTTTGATGTTACTGACCATTTTTTCAAACAGGGCCTGCTGGGTGGCCAGGGCGATTACCGGCACGCCCTGTATGATCAGGGCCAGGGTGCCGTGCTTTAGTTCGCCGGCGGCGTAGGCCTCGGCGTGCATGTAGGAGATTTCTTTGAGCTTTAGTGCACCCTCCTGGGCAACGGTGTGGTCCAGGCCCCTGCCGATGAAAAAGGCGCTGCCGCAGTGGCTGTATTCCGCCACGAATTTGTCTATGGCCTGGCAGTTGTCCAGTATTACCTTTACCTTGTCGCTGAGCTTCTTCATTTCCCTGATCACGGTCTTGAGTTCCTCCCGGGGCATAGTACCCCGCCTTTCGGCGAAATACAGCGCCAGCAGGTACATGGCCATGAGCTGGGTGGTATAGGCCTTGGTGGAAGCCACGGCTATTTCCGGGCCGGCCCAGGTGTACAGTACGTAGTCGGCCTCCCGGGCCACGGTGCTGTCCACCACGTTGGTCACGGCTATAGCTTTGGCCCCGCGCCTTCTGGCCTCCCGCATGGCGGCCAGGGTGTCGGCGGTTTCGCCGGACTGGCTGACCACGATCAGCAGAGTTTTATCGTCGATCATGGGGTCCCGGTAGCGGAACTCCGACGCTATATCGGCCTCTACCGGTATCCTGGCCAGCTTTTCAATGACGTGTTTGCCCACCAGCCCCGCGTGATAGGCTGTGCCGCAGGCGGTGATATATATTTTATTGATATTTTTCAGCTCTTCCGGGGTCATGGTAATTTCGTTCAGCAGCACGCCGGTGCCGTCCGGGTTAATCCTGCCGCTCAGGGTATCCTTCAAAGCGCTGGGCTGCTCGTGTATTTCCTTCAGCATGAAATGGTCGAACCCGCCCTTTTCCGCCTGGGCAGCCTCCCACTTCACCTCGAATACCGGCTTCTCCACGGAGTTGCCGAACTGGTCGATGACCTGCACGCCTTCCCGGGTCAAAACGGCTATTTCCCCGTCCGCCAGTATATAGGTGCGGCGGGTGTGGGCCAGCAGCGCCGGGATATCGGAGGCCAGGAAATTCTCCCCTTCTCCCAGGCCCACCACCAGCGGGCTGTCCTGCCTGGCTGCCACTATGGTGCCGGGCTCATCCAGGGAAAGTATCACCATGGCAAAAGAGCCTTCTATTTTATCGATCACCCGGAGCACGGTCTGCACCAGGTCGCCCTCGTAAAACTCCTCCAGCAGGTGCGACAGCACCTCGGTGTCTGTTTCCGAGAGAAATTTGTGCCCCATGGAAATAAGCCACTCCCGCAGCGGCAGGTAGTTTTCAATAATCCCGTTGTGCACCACCGCAAACCTGCCCTGGCAGTCCGCGTGAGGGTGGGCGTTGACGTCCGAAGGGCGCCCGTGGGTGGCCCACCTGGTGTGGCCGATACCGGACATGGCGGTAAAGGTCATGCCATTTAGTTGATTCTTTAATTCGGCCAGCTTGCCTACTTTTTTGTAAACATTCAGTACCCCATCTTCAATAATGGCCACACCGGAGGAGTCATAGCCCCGGTATTCCAGCTTTTGCAGACCTTCCATGATTATCGGCACGGCCTCCCGGGGGCCAATATAGCCCATGATTCCACACATATATTTATCCTCCCGATAAGTAAAAGTTTTCAATTATGTTCAGAAAATAATAATGCCATGGCACATTAAGGCCACGGCAAAAAGGTAGTTTCATTTTCAGGACTTGCCCGTAAAAAAACAGGCGTAAATTAGCCGCAAAAAATGCCGCTCTCGCCAATCCGGTGCTTTTTGTCCCGCCGGTTGCCCAGCGGTTTTGTAAACCGGTCACGGTGATGGCTACACCGGGGAGCACCCGCCGAATATTTCGATAAACTCCCCCCTCGTCAACCCGGTAGATATAAATCACTCTTCCACATCCCATGGCTGGAATGCCGGGTTCTGGCGCCTTCATTATATTGTCAGATCAGCCTGCCGTCCCACCCCCCTGTGCTGATTTTATAGAGAGGCCCGCAGTCACGGGCCAATCCATTAATACATTATACTACATTTTCAGGCTATTTCCTTCACCAAACTGGTGAGTTCATCAACAATTTTTTCCAACTCATCCATATTCCTGCCCTCCACCATCACCCGCACCAGGGGCTCCGTGCCGGAGGGGCGCACCAAAATCCTGCCCTGGCCAGCCAGCAGCCTTTCCTGCTGCCTGATAGCCTCGGAAAGAACAGGACTGGACATAACCGCCTGTTTATCTTCAACCTTTACGTTTTTCAATATCTGGGGCAGTCTTTCCATCTGCGCGGCCAGTTCCGTCAGTGATTTGCCGCTTTCCTTCACCACGGCCAGCAGCTTCAGTGCAGTCAGCAGCCCGTCGCCGGTTGGGGTGTGGTCCAGGAAAAGTATGTGGCCGCTCTGCTCGCCGCCGAATACCGAACCGCAGCGCAGGCACTCCTCCAGCACGTAGCGGTCGCCCACGCTGGTTTCCAGCACATTGATGCCGCTTTCCCGCAGCGCCAGGTGCAGCCCCAGGTTGCTCATTACCGTTACCACCACGGTATTTCTGGCCAACTCACCTTTTTCCTTCAAATGCCTGGCACAGATGACCATAATCCGGTCGCCGTCCACCAGATTGCCGCATTCATCTACCGCCAGCACCCGGTCGGCGTCGCCATCGTGGGCCAGTCCCAGGTCAGCTCCGTACTCTACCACTTTTTTCATCAATTCCCCGGGGTGGGTGGAGCCGCAGTTATCATTTATATTTACCCCGTCAGGGGTGTTGTTGATGGCAATGACCTCCGCCCCCAGCTTTGTCAGCACCCTGGGGGCCACCGCAAAAGCAGCGCCGTTGGCGCAGTCCACCACCACTTTTAACCCGCTCAAGTCCACCGGTACAGCATCAACCAGGAAATTAACATATCTGTCCAGGGCATCCTCTACCTGGTAGCTGCGTCCCACACCGCCTCCCACCGGAAGCGGTATTTTATCTGGGTTGTCAATCAGTCGTTCTATTTCCTCTTCCATCAAATCTGAAAGTTTATAACCCGAGGGGCCGAAAAATTTTATACCGTTATCAGCCACGGGGTTGTGCGAGGCGGAGATAACCACCCCGCCGGAGGTTCCCAGGGCGCTGGTCAGGTAAGCGATGGCCGGAGTAGGCAGTATGCCCGCCTTCAACACATTCACCCCGGCGGAGCATATCCCCGCCGTCAGGGCGGCCTCCAGCATATCACCGGAAATCCTGGTATCCCTTCCTATTAATAGAGTAGTGTTCCCGGTCTCCCGGGATAGCACATAGGCGCCTGCCCGCCCTATGCTCAGAGCCAGTTCCGGGGTAAGCTCCCTGTTGGCCACACCTCTCACACCATCCGTACCGAACAATACACCCATCCGCTATCCTCCCGAAAATTACTTGCTTTTCTACAGAATATATTAATTATACGTAAAATCTGTGACACTTTCAACAGAGATAAGGTCCCTGCAATTTA
The DNA here is from genome assembly GCA_000961595.1 of Peptococcaceae bacterium BRH_c4b. Classification (GTDB taxonomy): domain Bacteria; phylum Bacillota; class Desulfotomaculia; order Desulfotomaculales; family Desulfocucumaceae; genus Desulfocucumis. Next base: position 46,497 of record LADO01000011.1, on the reverse strand, counting down.
TGGCACCTGTTGATTTGTACCCGGAGGCTTTTCGTTGTCCGGCGTCGCCGGCTGGTTTTTAACCGGCTTGATCTGCACCGATACTGATACGTTTTCCGGCGTTACGAGGCTTACCCCTGAGGGAAGCACCAGTTTAGCCACGGTATTCACATCCTGCTTTGTGCCGGATATATCCACCGGCTCCGTAGGCAGCCAATCTATGCCGTTCAGTATGCCGGACGGTGCGGCAATCCTGACCCCTCCGGGCTGCACAGCCACCTCGCCAGCTTCGTAACCGTCCGCCGGGCTACCGCTTAATGCCGGTTTGACGTTTACAATTTTTGAAGGCAGCGGTGTTATAGGTACGGTAACCTTTACTAGCTTCGGATTCACCTGCACCTGTTTCGACCCGCTGGATACAGGCAATTCCTTTTCAATCAGGCCGGTAGCTGCAGTTATATCCATAGTAATTACAAACTGGTTTATAGATTCCAGTATCCTCCCGGGCCCCCTGGCTGTAACCACAGCAGGCTGGACCAGCGGCTCCATGGCCGAATATCCTGCGGCAGCACCGCCCTTCATCGCCGCCACCACCGGTATTTGCCGCTCCACAATGCGGTCCACATATATTTTCACCATGGAGGGAGAAACCTGGGTAATCTGCACGCCGTTCGGAGGAACCACCTCCACCGGCAGGCTCTGCTCCCCTTCGGTTACCCCGGACAGGTCAACGGTGGCCTTAAAATCACTCTCCGACAGCCCCGTAAGCCTACCCCGGCTAACCTGATAGCGCACGCTGACAGCGGAAGGCATGTCTCCCACCGCATAGCTCTCCGGCCGCCCGGTATCATGCAAAGGAACGGAAATGAGCTGCTCATTGACGGGGTTTTGTTCATTGTTCACATATACCCACAATAATATGGCCATCAATACAGAAAGTACCCTTATGGCAGATTTCCGCCAGTTAACCGTACCCAAAGCGCCATCACCTCCGCGGCCACAGTGCGCCAACGCTAAAATTTTGTTTCCGGGGCTTTAGAGCCCCGGACAGCCTGTCCGCCAGGGTATGCTCGTCCAGGTTCCGGACCAGCACACCTTCTACGGAAAGGGAAACCGCCCCGGTCTCCTCTGAGACTATAACGGCCAGCGCATCCGAAACCTCAGTAATACCAATACCTGCCCTGTGCCTGGTACCCAGTTCCTTGCTTAGCTCCCGCTCCTCGGTGAGGGGCAGCACGCTGGCGGCGGCCATAATCCTGTCGCCTCGAATGATCACCGCCCCGTCATGCAGGGGAGTGTTGGGTATAAAAATATTTACCAGCAGTTCGGCGGAAACCAAACCGCCAATCTTTACGCCTCTGTCGATATATTCCTCCAGTCCGGTGACCCTTTCCAGTATAATTAGCGCGCCGATCCTGTCCCGGGCCAGCATGTACACCGCCCGGACCAGTTCGCCCACGTTCAGATCGCGCTCCACCTCGCCCATACTGGCAAAAGGGCGGGCCAGAAATCTCCCTCCCCCCAGCTTTTCCAGCGCCCGCCGCAGCTCCGGCTGAAAAACTATGGGCAGGGCCACCACCAGTGCGGTCAGGACCTGGCGCAGCAGCCAGTGCAGGGTGTAGAGCTTTAACAGGCTGCTCAGCGCGGCAGCCACCAGCAGCACCGCCAGCCCCTTGAGCAGCTGCACGGCCCTGGTGCCTTTGATCAACAGTATCAACCGGTAAATTACAAAGGCCACTATGGCAATGTCTATGATACTGGTAAGATTGAATATATCAAAAAAATTGTTCAGGTTAAGTGATTTTATATCAGGAAACACCATGCGACCCCCTTCCGGCTCCGCATTTATTATACACAATACAATCTAATAAAAAAAGGGACTGCCGCCCCTCAGGACTATCGGCCCTTCATACTAAGGAACGGGGACACACCTCTATTTGGAGCCTAGCTTTTGGGTCGGAGGAATGTCCCCAACTTATGCCTGGCTTTTGGGTCGGAGGAATGTTCCCAACTAGTGTAAGGGGGAGGAAAACAAAAAACCCGTGGGCTTCATCATTATATCACTGATGGCTCCACGGGTTAATTGCTATCGCTGGCCCCCACCTGTCAAATATCCTGATCCTTTTCACCGGCAGCGGTTTCATCTGATTTTAGCAGGCCGTAGGCCATGCTGTCCACCAGCGCCTGCCAGCTGGCCTCGATGATATTCTCGGATACCCCCACGGTTCCCCAGTTGCGCTTGCCGTTGCCGGACTCGATCAGCACCCGGACCACCGCTCCGGTGCCGTCCCTTTCGTCCAGTACCCGCACCTTGTAGTCGATTAGCTGCATGGTATTTATGCAGGGGTAGAATTCCTCCAGCGCTTTGCGCAGGGCGTTGTCTAGGGCGTTTACCGGGCCGTTGCCCTCGGCGGCGGTATGCACCAGGCGGTCGCCCACGCTGAGCTTAATGATAGCTTCAGTCTGGACCGAGCTGTTTTCCTTGAATTCCACTATTATTCTCAGATTTTCCAGCTTAAATGGCTCACGGTAATTTTGCTTCAGCTTCCTTAACATGAGTTCGAAGGACCCTTCAGCACCTTCAAACTGATATCCCTGATGCTCAAGTTCTTTGATATGTTCCAGTATTTCCCTGGTTTCTTCCTTCTGCACCACCAGGTCGAGATTCATTTCCTTGTATTTGTAGAGCATATTGGAGAGCCCGCTGAGTTCTGAAATAAGCACCCGGCGTGCGTTGCCGACCTTTTCCGGCTCAATGTGCTCATAGGTGCTGGTATTTTTAGTGATGGCGCTGACGTGCATGCCGCCCTTATGGGTAAAAGCGCTGTTGCCTACATAGGGCTGGCTGGCCACCGGGTGCAGATTAGCCACCTCGCTTACATAGCGGGACAGAGCTGTAATCTTTGCCATATTCTCCCTGGGCAGCGTTTCAATGTCATACTTAAAGGTAAGGTTGGGAATCAGGGAACAGAGATTGGCATTGCCGCAACGCTCCCCGTAGCCGTTCACCGTCCCCTGAACCTGGACGGCGCCGGCCTCCACCGCCATAAGGCTGTTGGCCACGGCCAGCTCGCAATCGTTATGGCAGTGAATTCCCACCGGAACCCCCAGTTCCCTTATGATCAAAGCCGTCACTTCCCTGATGCGGCCGGGCAGGGAGCCTCCATTGGTATCGCAGAGCACCAGCATTTTTGCCCCGCCGTCCCTGGCAGCCCGCAATGTGCTCAGAGTGTACTCGCTGTTGGCGGTAAAACCATCAAAAAAATGCTCGGCGTCGTAAATCACTTCAATTCCCTTGCTCCTCAGATAGGCCACCGAGTCCCGGATCATGGCCAGGTTTTCTTCCAGGGTAGTATTGAGGGCATGGGTAACATGAAAGTCCCAGCTTTTACCAACAATAGTGACGGTGCTGACACCGGAATTGATCAGGCTGTTAAGATTGTCGTCAGCATGGGCTTCCATCTGCGGCCGGCGGGTGCTGCCAAAGGCGGTAATCCTGGCCCGCTGCAGGGTATGCCGGCGAATTTGCCTGAAAAACTCCATGTCCTTGGGATTTGAGCCCGGATAGCCTCCCTCAATGTAATGAAAGCCCATTTTGTCCATTCTGAGGGCTATTTTTACCTTGTCCTCGGCGGAAAAGGATATGCCCTCGCCCTGGGTGCCGTCCCGTAAAGTTGTATCGTATATCTCTACCAGCCTCATAAATATACTCCCTTAACGTTATTTCTTCTCACGCCGGCAGGTTTGGCCGGTATGAAAAAGCGGGGACCCATGGGCCCCCGCCATTCAAAAGCTCAAGAGCCAGAGGCCGGTCAAAAACAAGCATGGCGCGAAAGGCGAAGCCGGACAGCGCGGAGCGTACGGTGGGTACGTGAGCACTGGACGGCGAGAATTCGTTGGGGACATTCCTTCTGGGAATTTGTTAAAAGGTAAAAATTAAGGCAACACAGAAGGTGTGTCCCCTGACCTTAAACGCCAGGCGCAGTTTTTCAACGGCCTCCTAGTGGTTTTCTGTATACCTGACGATAATGTCGCCCATCTCCCGGGTGCTTAGAAGTTTTTTGCCTTCTTCCATAATGTCCGGCGTGCGGTAGCCTTCCTCCAGCGCCCGCACCACAGCTGCTTCCACAGCCACGGCGGCTTCTGCCAGACCGAAGGTATACCTCAGCATCATGGCCACGGACATAATAGTGGCTATGGGGTTGGCCTTGCCCTGGCCTGCTATGTCCGGCGCCGAGCCGTGGCTAGGCTCGTACAGACCAACCCCGCCCCCCAGGCTGGCCGACGGCAGCATGCCAATGGAACCGGTTAACTGCGCCGCCTGGTCGCTTAATATATCTCCAAAAAGATTCTCGGTAAGCAGTACGTCAAACTGCAGGGGATTGCGCACCAGTTGCATGGCGCAGTTGTCCACCAGCATGTGACTGAGTTCCACGTCGGGATACTCCGCTGCCAGGGAGGTTACCACCTCCCGCCAGAGCCTGGAGCTTTCCAGCACGTTGGCCTTATCCACCGAGGTTAATTTTTTGCTTCTCTGCCGGGCCAACTCAAAAGCCCGGCGGGAAACCCGCTCGATTTCCTCTGTGGTATACACCAGAGTTTCCACCACGCGATAGCCGCCGGGAATTTCCTCGCGCTTTTTATCTCCGAAATAAAGCCCGCCGGTAAGCTCCCTCACCACCATCACGTCCAGCCCGCTAACCACTTCCGGTTTGAGTGTGGATGCTGCAGTCAGTGCCTTAAACACCACCGCCGGGCGGAGGTTGGCATATACCTCCAACAGTTTGCGCAGGGGCAACAGAGCGCCCCGCTCAGGCCTTAATTCCACCGGCAGGTTATCCCATTTGGGTCCACCCACCGCCCCCAGCAGCACGGCATCGCACTGCAGGCAGGCATCTTTAGTTTCCTGGGGCAGGGGGTGGCCGGTTGCGTCGTAGGCCGCCCCGCCTATAAGGTGCTCATTCATGGTAAACTTTACGCCGAAACGGTTGCTTACTGATATCAATACCTTAACGGCTTCGGCAACTACCTCGGGACCGATACCGTCCCCCGGCAAAAGAGTAATAGTGTACATGATTCCCATCCTGTTCTGTACAGTCAAAAGTCAAAGGTCAAAAGTCAAAACACTTTAATCGGGCTCCATTACTCTTCGACTGACCTTCGACTTTCGACTTTGGACTTTAGACTTTATTATTTCTTTAATCTCTCCGCCACATAGTTGATCAGCCCGCCGGCATTAATTATGCCCTGCATAAAAGGCGGCACCTGGGTGGCTGTGTATTCCTTGCTTCTGGTCAGGTTTTTAATCAAACCGGTATTAACGTCAACCTCTACCAGATCGCCTTCGGCAATGTCCTCCGCGGCCTCCGCTGATTCCAGTATAGGCAGACCAATATTAAAAGCGTTGCGGTAAAAAATACGGGCGTAGGATTTGGCGATAACGCAGGATACCCCTGCCTCCTTGATGGCTATGGGGGCATGCTCCCGGGAACTGCCGCAGCCGAAATTCTTACCCGCCACTATAATATCCCCTTTTTGCACTTTGGTGGGAAACTGGGGGTCGGCGTCCTCCATACAGTGGGCAGCCAGTTCCCGGGGGTCGGAGGTGTTCAGATAGCGGGCCGGAATAATGACATCGGTGTCCACGTCGTTACCGAATCTCCACACTTTACCTTTGATATCCATTATTCCACCTCCCCGGGTGAGCCTATTCTGCCCAGTATGGCGGAGGCCGCCGCCACCGCAGGATTACTCAGATATACTTCGCTGCCTGTATGTCCCATGCGCCCTACAAAATTACGGTTGGTGGTGGCTACACAGCGCTCCCCTTCCGCCAGTATGCCGCTATGGCCGCCCAGGCACGGCCCGCAGGTAGGAGTGCTGATAGCGGCGCCGGCATCCAGAAATACATCGAAAAGCCCCTCGTGCATGGCCTGGCGATATATCTCCTGGGTTCCCGGGAATATTATCAGCCGCACATCCCGGTGCACTTTTTTGCCCCTTAGAATAGTGGCAGCTTCCCTGAGGTCCTCTATCCTGCCATTGGTGCAGGAGCCTATTACCGATTGATCAATTTTCACCTCTGCGGCCTCACTCACCGGGCGGACATTCTCCGGCAGGTGGGGGAAAGCCACCAGGGGCTCCATATTGGTTACGTCGAACTCGTATACCTCGACGTAACGGGCATCCGGGTCGCTGCTGTAAAATACGTAAGGCCGCTTTGCCCGCCCTTCCACGTAGCGGCGGGTGATTTCATCCGGAGCCACGATGCCGTTTTTGGCCCCCGCCTCCACCGCCATGTTAGCCATAGTCAGGCGTCCGTCCACGGATAGGTTTTCAATAACCGGGCCGGTAAATTCCATGGCCCGGTATAGCGCCCCGTCCACTCCTATCTTGCCGATAGCCAGCAGAATCAGGTCCTTGCCGCTTACCCAGCGGGGCAGTTCCCCTTTGTATATGAACTTAATCGATTCCGGTACTTTCAGCCAGGTTTCTCCCGTGGCCATGGCTGCAGCTATATCGGTGCTGCCCATGCCGGTAGAGAAAGCCCCGATGCCGCCGTAGGTGCAGGTATGTGAATCGGCGCCGATTACCAGGTCGCCTGGTCCCACTAAACCCTGCTCCGGCAGCAGACAGTGCTCAATGCCCATACGTCCAACTTCAAAATAGTTGGTAAGGCTGTGCCTGCGGGAAAACTCCCTCAGCATTTTAGCCTGCTCGGCGGATTTTATATCTTTATTGGGTACGAAATGGTCCGGTACCAGGGTTACCCGCTCCGGGTCATAAACCCTGTTCACCCCGATCTTTTCGAATTCACGTATGGCCACCGGCGCGGTAATATCGTTGGCCAGTACCAGGTCCACCCTGACGTTGATCAGTTCTCCCGGCTCAACCCGGTCCTTACCCGCATGGGCGGCCAGTATCTTTTCCGTTATGGTCATGGACACGGTATTTCATCCTTCCGCTGATTTATACTGAAAAATAGTCTATATGGATACACTTAACTCTTATCTATTTACTACTGCCATTGTTCTTTTCGGCTTCCCTGGCGACGTCCCAGAGCAGTTTGTTCACAGCGTTTACATAGGCTTTGGCGCTAGCTTCCAGTATATCCGTACTGATGCCCCGGCCAACATATACCTGGTCACCGTCCGCGGTGATTTTTAACGTAACCTCGCCGATGGCGTCTTTGCCGGAAGTTACTGCCTGGATACCCCAGTTCAGCAATGTGCAGTTCATGCCGGTAACTTTATCCACCGCGTTGCAAATGGCATCCACCGGGCCATTGCCGCAGGCCGCCTCATCCAATTTCTCCTCGCCTTTCAGCAGGCCGATAGTGGCCGTGGGCACGATGGTGGTACCGCTGGATATATGCATGTAGGCCAGACTGTAGGTGGTGGGAACCAAGCGCATTTCCTCCTCCACTATGGCCTCCAGGTCATGGTCGGTGATTTCTTTTTTCCTGTCCGCCAGGTTTTTAAATCTGACAAAGGCTTTTTGCAGTTCCTCATCGCTTAGAACGTAGCCCAATTCCTCCAGCCGATTCCGAAAAGCGTGGCGGCCCGAGCTTTTACCCAGCACCAGATTGCTGTGGCTGATGCCCACCATCACCGGGTTCATGATTTCGTAAGTGGTGCGTTCTTTCAGCACCCCGTCCTGGTGGATACCCGCTTCGTGAGCAAAGGCGTTTTTACCCACCACCGCCTTGTTAGACTGGATAACCATACCCGTAAGGGTTGATACCAGACGGCTGGTGCGGTATATTTCTTCAGTCTTGACGTTAGTATACTTTTTATACAGGTCCCTCCGCGTATAAAGGGCCATAACGACTTCTTCCAGAGAGGCGTTGCCTGCCCTTTCCCCGATACCGTTAATGGCGCCCTCCACCTGATTGGCCCCAACGTTAACCGCAGCCAGTGAGTTAGCCACCGCCAGTCCCAGGTCATCATGACAGTGCACGCTAAGAACTACTTTTTCAATACCCTTGACCCCGGCCCTGATGGCACTGATGAACCTGGCAAATTCATCCGGTGAGGCATAGCCCACCGTATCGGGAATGTTAATTACCGTTGCCCCTGCAGCTATAGCAACCTCCACCACCCGGCACAGAAATTCCAGATCGGATCTGGAAGCATCCTCAGCCGAGAATTCCACATCGGAGGTATAACCCTTGGCTCTTTTTACGGCGTCCCTGGCAGCCTCCAGCACCTGCTCCCGGCTCATGCGCAATTTATACTGCAGATGAATGTCCGAAGTAGCGATAAAGGTGTGAATACGGGGCTGTTCAGCTACCTTCAGCGCTTCCCAGGCCCTGTCTATATCACTGAAGCTGGTACGGGCCAGTCCGGCCACGGAAACTCCTTTTACCTCCCGGGCAATCATCTGCACAGCTTCGAAATCTCCCTGAGATGATATGGGAAAGCCGGCCTCGATTACGTCTACTCCCAGTTTAGCCAACTGGCGGGCGATCTGCAGTTTTTCACCGGCATTCAGGCTCACACCGGGGGATTGTTCACCATCCCTCAGGGTCGTATCAAAAATATATACCCGCTCACTCACGGACTGAACCCCTTTCGAATATTCATTAATCAACACCTGCCAGGCTGCCCGGAAATCAGCAGTCTATGGCATCGACTATACCCTGGCCCGCCAGCACCATGGGAGAAACATTCTCTTCCGCGCTGACCAGGCAATTAACTATCACCGGGGCTGTAGAGGACATTATCTCCGGCAGCAATTCCGCCAGTTCTTCTTCCGTTTTCACGGTATAGCCCTTTATCCCGTAAGGCCTGGCAAGCTCTGCAAAGTCCGGGTGAAATTTAAAATTCACCGCCATGTACCTTCCGTCGCAGTAAAATTCCTGCAACTGCCTCACCATGCCCAGGGTATGGTTGTTAAGAATGAATATTTTCACCGGCAGCTCCTGCTCCACGGCGGTGGCCAGTTCCTGCATGGTCATCTGGAAGCTCCCGTCACCGGTAACCAGTATAACCGGTTTTTCCGGGCGACCAATCTGGGCACCCACCGCCGCCGGCATGCCGAAACCCATACAGCCCAGTCCTCCTGAGGAAATCAACGTGCCCGGTCTTTTGAACCGATAATACTGGGCCACCCACATCTGGTGCTGGCCCACATCAGTGACCACCACCGAGTCACCTTCGGTAAAGCGGTACAGAGCTTCGATCACGGCCTGGGGTTTGAGTTGGTCGTCCCGCCCCTCCCGCTTAAACTCCAGCGGGTGCGTCTCTTTCCAGCGGACAATTTGCTCCACCCACTTCGTGCGCTTTGTATGTTCGGATTCTTTGAGCTTTTTTAGAAACTCCTGGAGTACGAGCTTTACGTCGCCCACAATGGGTACGTTTATTTGAACGTTTTTACCTATTTCCGCCGGGTCAATATCCACATGAATAATCCTGGCATCTGGAGCAAATGCCGCTATTTTATTCGTTACCCTGTCGTCAAAGCGGGCGCCCAGAGCAATGAGCAAGTCGCAATTGTTTACGGCCAGATTGGCGTAGCGGGTTCCATGGAGCCCCAGCATGCCCAGAAATAGAGGGTGATCCCCCGGGAAACCGGAAAGCCCCATGAATGTATTGGTAACCGGGGCGGATATAATCTCTGCCAATTCGCGCAGTTCCCCGGTGGCGCCGGCATTCAGAATGCCTCCCCCGGCGTAAATCACCGGCCTTTCGGATTTGCGCATCAGACTGACGGCTTCGTTAATTTTCTTAGGATGACCCTTGTAATTAGGCTTGTAGCCCCTTAAGTTAACCGTTTGCGGGTATGCAAATTTAATTACGGTCTGGGCTATGTCCTTAGGCAGATCAATAAGAACCGGGCCCGGCCTGCCGGTGGACGCTATATGAAAAGCATTTTTGATGATTTCCGGCAGCTTTGCAGCATCCTTGACCAGATAGTTGTGTTTGGTAACCGGCATGGTTATGCCGGTTATATCCACTTCCTGAAAGGCATCTGTTCCCACCTGGCTGGTGGGCACCTGCCCTGTAAAAAGCACCAGCGGCACCGAGTCCATATAAGCATTGGCAATGCCGGTTACCAGGTTGGTGGCGCCGGGGCCGGAGGTGGCCATACACACCCCCACTGTGCCGGTAGACCGGGCGTAACCGTCCGCGGCGTGCACGGCCCCCTGTTCGTGCCTTGCCAGCACATGTTTTATCCCGGAGTTATAAAGGGCATCGTATACCGGGAGGATGGCGCCGCCGGGATAACCGAATACAACCTTTACACCCTCCAGTTCCAGACAGCGGACCAGGGCCTGGGCAGCAATCATTTCCATGGCGAGTCCCTCCCAATTCAGTCGTCGGACGTCGGACGTCGGACGTCGGAATAAATAAACCATAAGTTAATAAGTTTGGTGCCTGGCACCTAACTTATTTATTAACTTATTCATCCACTACTGGTGCCGGTTACGGCAGCATGGGTATATTCCCGCTTCTTACCTCTTTTTAAGCCAGGGCATCATTTTGCGCAGTTCCGCGCCCACTTCTTCCATCTGCTGGCTCTGCTCCCGTTTCCTGATGGCGTTAAAGACCGGACGATTGGCCTGGTTCTCCAGAATCCACTGCATGGCGAACTCACCGTTCTGAATTTCGGAAAGCACTTTTTTCATCTCTTTGCGGGTATCTTCATTAACTATGCGCTTGCCCACCATATAGTCCCCGTACTCGGCGGTATTGCTGATGGAATAGCGCATAAAGCCAAGGCCGCCCTCATTGATCAGGTCCACGATGAGTTTCATTTCATGCAAGCACTCAAAATAGGCCATTTCCGGAGCGTAACCTGCTTCAACCAATGTTTCAAAACCGGCCTTGATCAGCTCACTGACACCGCCGCACAGCACCGCCTGCTCACCGAACAGGTCGGTCTCGGTCTCTTCCTTGAAACTTGTTTCAAAAACGCCCGCTTTGGTGCAGCCGATGGCCTTGGCATAGGCCAGGCCCAGTTGTTTGGCCTTTCCGGTATAATCCTGATGCACGGCGATCAGTCCGGGCACACCCACACCATCCTGGTACATACGGCGGACCATGTGGCCCGGGCTTTTAGGTGCCACCAGGAAAACATCCACATCCGCCGGGGGTACTATCTGTCCGAAATGAATGTTAAAACCGTGTGAGAACATCAGCGCCTTGCCGGTTGTCATATGTTCGGCGATTTCTTCCTTATATAGTCTGGCCTGAGTTTCATCGGGCACCAGCAGCTGTATAATATCAGCCCGGGCCGCAGCCTCGGACACTGTGAATACATCCAGGCCGTCGGCCTTGGCCTTTTCCCTGCTCTGGCTGCCCGGGTGTAATCCAACTATTACATCAATGCCGCTTTCCTTCATGTTCTGGGCCTGGGCGTGGCCCTGGCTGCCGTAGCCCATTACCGCCACTTTTTTGCCCTTTAATACCGCCAGTTCTGCATCCTGATCATAATAAACCTTTACCATTGTTAATCCTCCTCGCGTTGTAATAAGGTTTGGGGACAGGCCTGTTTCCCTTAACAGTGCTGTCAAACATTTTCAGTTTTGTTACTTGACAGGTCTGTCCCCGATTCTAAATTAGTATATTTTAAGCCTCGCAATACAGCGATTTTACCCGTCCGGACAAGTTCCTTGATACCGTACGGGCGCAGGCTTTCCTCAAAGGCGTTAATCTTGCCGTCGTTTCCGGTACACTCCAGGGTGATGGTTTTCCTGCCCAGATCCACTATCCTGGCCCGGAATATATCCGCCACTTGTATAATTTCGCCCCGGTGGGCGGGATCGGAACTCACCTTTATTAAAACCAGTTCCCGGTCCACATATTCGTCAGCGGTAATATCGCTAATTTTGATAACGTCGATCAGCTTGTATAGCTGTTTGGTAACCTGCTCCAGTATCCTGTCGTCACCCTCCACTACGATGGTCATCCTGGATAAATCAGGGTTTTCGGTACGCCCCACCGCCAGGCTGTCGATATTGAAACCGCGCCTGCTGAATAAACCTGCCACCCGGGCCAGCACCCCGGGGGTATTTTCCACCAGCACCGCAAGAGTGTGACGCATAGCAAACCCTCCTTAAAATATAAATCCCGGGACTACAAGAGATCCTCCGGAGGCCGTTCAAAAACAAGCATGGCGCGGAAGGCGAAGCCGGACAGCGCGGAGCGTACTGGTAGTTCAGAGGTCAGGGGACACACCTCCTTCTGAGGAATGTCCCCAATATAGCACTGTACGGCGAGCCTGACAAAGCAAGGCGCAGTTTTTCAACGGCCTCCGCCTAGCCTAGCATATTGTTCAGAGTACCTCCCGGCGGCACCATGGGCAGCACATTTTCCTCCCGCTCGATAACAAAATCAATCATCACCGGCTTGGATGAGGCTATAGCCTGTTCCAGGGCCGGCGCCAGCTGGGTGTATTTGTCAACTCTTATGCCCTCTGCCCCGTAGGCCTCCGCCACCTTTACAAAATCCGGGTTAAACAACTCGGTGTTAGAATAGCGGCGATTCCAGAAAAGTTCCTGCCACTGCCTTACCATGCCCAGAAAGCCATTATTCAGTATGGCCACATTCACCGGCAATTCGTAGTTCACCGCGGTGGCCAGTTCCTGTATGTTCATCTGTATACTGCCGTCCCCGGCTATGTCGAACACCGTTTCATCCGGACAGGCGGCCTGCACCCCGATGGCGGCGGGAAATCCATAACCCATGGTGCCAAGACCGCCGGAGGTTATAAATGTGCGGGGTCTGGTAAAAGTGTAATAATGTGCCGTCCACATCTGGTGCTGACCCACCTCGGTGGTTATCCTGGCCCGGCCCCCGGTGGCGTTGTATATGCCCCGGATTACCTGCTGGGGTTTAAGTGTGCCGTTTTCCTCATAGTTAATGGGGTATTCCTTTTTCCAGGCTGCAATTCTATCCTGCCAGGCCCCGGGAAGCTTCGCCGCCAGTCGGGGCAACAGCTGCTGCAATACCGTCTTCACATCGCCGGGAATGGGAATGTTCACCCGGACATTTTTGCTGATTTCCGCCGGGTCTATGTCCACATGAATTATCCTGGCATGAGGGGCGAATTCGTCCACCTTGCCTGTTACCCTGTCGCTAAAGCGGGCGCCCAGGGCTATAATTAAATCGCACTCACAAATGGCATAATTGGCATACTTACTGCCATGCATGCCCAGCATGCCCAGAAACAGCGGATGATCTCCCGGGAAGCCCCCCATCCCCATGAGGGTGGAGGCAACTGGAGCCACCAGCATTTCCGCCAATTGCTTCAATTCTTCATGTGCCCCCGCATTCACAATACCGCCGCCGGAATATATTACCGGCCGCTCGGATTCTAATATGGCCGCCACAGCCCTGTTCAGCTGCTCCTCGGTACCTTCCAGAACCGGCCGGTAGCCCGGCAAACTCATGGCATCATCCGATATATCATAATCTCCGGCGGAGCGGGAGACATCCGACGGTATATCCACCAGCACCGGCCCTGGCCGGCCGGTGGAAGCTATATGAAATGCCTCGCGTATGGTGCGGGCCAATTCGGAAATATCCTTTACCATATAGTTGTGCTTGGTCACCGGCAGGGTGATGCCGGTTATATCCACCTCCTGGAAGGTATCCCGCCCCAGCAACGCCGTGGGCACCTGGCCGGTTATGGCCACCATGGGCACCGAATCCATGTAGGCGTTGGCTATGCCGGTAACCAGATTGGTAGCCCCGGGGCCGGAAGTGGCCAGACATACTCCCACCTTACCGGATGCCCTGGCGTACCCGTCTGCGGCATGGGCGGCCCCCTGCTCGTGCCTGGTCAGTATATGTTTGATATCCGAATCATATAGTGCATCATAAATGGGTATAACCTGTCCTCCGGGGTAGCCGAAGATAGTATCCACTCCCTGGTCTTTAAGACATTGCACCAGTATTTTTGCACCGGACATATTCACATCCCCGGATTTTTGCACTTCCCCGGACTTTTTCACTTCTTTGACACCTCCGCTTGAAAATCATCCACCTTTATTTTTTCAGAATCGCCCCGGTGCTAGCCGAGGTAACCAGTTTGGCGTAGCGGGCCAGATAGCCCTTCTTCACCCGGGGCTCCGGCGGCTGCCACCGGCTCAGCCGGTCGGCCAGTTCCTCAGGTGACAGCTCGACGTTCAGTTTATTGTTATTGATATCTATTTCAATCATATCGCCATCTTGCAGCGCTGCTACGGGTCCCCCCTCCGCCGCCTCGGGGGAAATGTGGCCGATGGAGGCCCCCCTGGTAGCACCGGAAAAGCGGCCATCGGTAAGCAGCGCAACATCTTTGTCCAGGCCCAGGCCTATCACGGTGGCGGTAGGGGTAAGCATTTCCCTCATGCCGGGGCCGCCTTTGGGCCCTTCATAGCGGATAACGATGACATCCCCTTTTTGTATAACTCCGGAATTAATGGCCGCCGCCGCCTCTTCCTCGGAGTTGAACACCCTGGCCGGGCCCCTGTGGGATAGCATCTCCGGGGCCACCCCGGCCTTTTTCACCACAGCCCCGTCCGGAGCCAGATTGCCTTTCAATATGGCAATACCGCCGCTTTGGCTGTAGGGGTTGTCAATGCTGCGAATGACATCCGGGTTCAATACTACTTGTTCCCGGATTATATCACCCACTTTCATGCCGGAGACGGTGGAAACATCCAGGTCAATTAAACCCTTTTTGGCCAGTTCCCCCATCACCGCCCCGATCCCCCCGGCCTCATGCAGGTCTTCCATGAAGTGGCTCCCCATGGGGCTCAATTTGCAAAGATTGGGAATACTATCGCTGATACTGTTGATTTTGTCCAAATTTATCTCCACACCGGCCTCCGAAGCAATGGCCGGCAGGTGCAACACCGTGTTGGTGGAGCAGCCCAGGGCCATATCCACCGCCAGGCCGTTGTCGAAAGCTTTTGGCGTTAGAATGTCAGAAGGTTTGACACCTTCCCTCACCAGTTCCATCACCTTAATGCCGGTTAGTTTGGCCAGCCTGCGCCGGGCCGCAGATATGGCCGGCACGGTGCCGTTGCCCGGCAGGGCCATGCCCAGGGCCTCGGTAAGGCAGTTCATGGAATTGGCGGTAAACATGCCGGCGCAGGAGCCGCACCCCGGGCAGGTAGATTCTTCATACTCGGCCAGTTCAGCCTCGGTAATTTTACCTGCCCTCACCGCTCCCACAGCTTCGAAAATAGTGCTCAGGGAAACCCTTTCCCCCCGGTGACGTCCCGCCAGCATGGGACCTCCGCTGATTACTATGGAGGGTATATCCAGTCTGGCCGCAGCCATGAGCATGCCCGGCACCACCTTGTCACAGGCGGTTACCAATACCAGCCCGTCAAACTGGTGGGCCTCGGCCATGGTTTCCACCATGTCGGCGATTAGCTCGCGGCTGGCCAGGGAGTACTTCATGCCGCTGTGGTTCATGGCAATCCCGTCACAGACGGCAATGGCGGGGAATTCCACCGGAGTTCCACCGGCCAGCCTGACCCCGGCTTTTACGGCTGCAGTAATTTCGTTAAGGTGCATATGCCCGGGAACAATTTCGTTAAAAGAATTGACTACCCCGATCATGGGGCACTCCAGCTCCTGGTCTACAAAACCCAGGGCTTTTAACAATGAACGGTGAGGAGCTTTATCCAGCCCCTTTTTTATCGCATCACTACGCATGCTGACCCTCCTGTCCGGTCGTAAAGTTTAAAATCCAAAGTCCAAAGTCTAAAGTCCAAAGTCCGGAGTTCCAAAGTCCATGGTTTCCAGCTTTCATTGACTTTTGACCTTCGACTTTTGACATTAGACTATTAAAAACAAAAACCCCCGAGCCCGGCAGTCCAGAAAACTGCCAGGGACGAGAGGTTAATTCCTCGCGCGGTACCACCCTGCTTGCTCCGCCGGAAAGCAGAAGCCACTTTGTGTCCCCATCAGGACACAGCTTTGGTAACGGGTGACCGACCCGGCCAGGCTTACTAAAAAAATTCAGCCAGCGGCTCCAGGGCGACTTTTTCACCTGTACCGGCGCCGGTTCGCAGCTACCCCGGCTCTCTGAGGCCAGAACTATCAGGTTACTTGCTCCCTATCTCAGCCTTTGAAGTGATAATATGCTATTAAGTATACAAAAATGGTTTTTTCGTGTCAAGGAATAAATTTTAATCATATAAAAAAAGGGGCTGCCGCCCCTCAGGACTATCGGTCCTTCACCCCGCACTAATTTTGCGTTATAGTTTTTCCCGTGCCCTGGCAATGGCCTCCAGCACTGCATCCGGCGCCGGCCCGGCAAGACGGCGGCGGGCCTCAACGCACCGCTGAATGGATATGGCGCCGTATACGTCCCCGTCTATGGCCGGACAGTACCGCCTGAATTCATCCAGGGTAAGTTCTTCCAGAGATTTGTTTGCACCCACGCAGTAATAAACTGTTTTCCCCACTATGTCGTGGGCCTCCCGGAAAGGCACTCCTTTTTTCACCAGGTAGTCCGCCAGGTCGGTGGCGTTGGTAAACCCGCCCCGGGCTGCCGTGGCCATATTTTCTTCCCGCACCCGCATGGTGGCCACCATGGGGCGGAATACCTGGAGGCATTTTTTCACCGTGTCCACAGCGTCAAAGAGCGCCTCCTTGTCCTCCTGCATGTCCTTGTTATAGGCCAGGGGCAAACCCTTAAGCACGGTCAGCAGAGTCATCAGGTCGCCAAATACCCGGCCTGATTTGCCCCGGGTGAGTTCGGCCACGTCGGGGTTTTTCTTCTGGGGCATCATGCTGCTGCCGGTGCTGAAGGCATCATCCAATTCGATAAAGGAGAATTCGGCGCTGGACCAGAGAATTATTTCCTCACAAAAACGGCTCAGGTGCACCATAATCAGCGCAGCGGCAGCGGTAAACTCCACCGCGAAATCCCGGTCGCTCACCGCGTCCAGGCTGTTTTCCGCCACCCCGGCAAAACCAAGCTGCTCTGCCACCAAGACGGGCTCCAGGGGAAAAGTTGTCCCCGCCAGGGCGCCGGCCCCCAAGGGCAGTATGTTAACCCTCCCGTAGCAATCCCTCAGGCGTTCCCTGTCCCGCTGAAACATCTGAAAATAGGCCATCAGGTGATGGGCCAGGGTAACCGGCTGGGCCCTTTGTAAATGGGTGTAGCCGGGCATTACTGTATATATGTTTTGCTCAGCCAGTTCCAGCAGGGCTGACTGCAGTTCCCTGAGCAGGCCACAGATATTATCTATTTCATCCTTCAGGTACATCCTGATATCCAGTGCCACCTGGTCGTTGCGGCTGCGGGCGGTATGGAGCTTTTTAGCCACCGCGCCTATTCTGTCCGTCAGTATCTGCTCGACATTCATGTGGATATCCTCAGCCTCCACTGAGAATTCCACCAGCCCCTTTTCGATCTCTTCCAGCACCACGGCCAGTCCTTTTATTATGGTTTCCGCCTCATCTTCACGGATAATGCCGGTTTTGCCCAGCATCCCGGCATGGGCTATGCTACCGAGAATATCATAGCGGTACAATCGCCGGTCAAAGGATATTGACGAATGAAAATCGTCCACCAGCCGGTCCGTTTCCTTTTGAAAGCGGCCTCCCCATAGCTTGCTCATTAATCACACCCCGGTAAAATTTATTATCAGCCAACGAGAATATAGCACGAATTTAACTTTATTTGTAGCTTTCCGTATAAAAAACTTTAACAAGAAAGGTGTCAGTACCATAATACTTTTAATTAATTACTCTATAATTTCAAAAAAGGCATTTTTTGAAATTATATTATTTTTTTTGCTAGTTAAAAAGGAAACTTCTTTTAGTATGTCTAATACTTATTGGTTATTACTGTTTTATTTGAATAATCATTCAATATCCATGTAATAGCCTATTATATAAAAGTGTGGGAGAGATATGGTTAAAAAAATGTTAAATCTCAGGCCTCATCAAAAAATCTTCGTTTTGAAAGAATTTGATAATGCCAAATACATTTCAACCATTGAGGATTTCAACAACCAGACCATATACATTTCATTGCCGTTGTACCAGCAGGTGCCCCTGGTGTTGCACAGGGGCAACAAAATAAAGGTTCAACTTATATCACCCGACCACCTGCTGGAATTCGAAAGCACGGTCACATCCCTGGCCCAAGATAACATTGTGTTGATTGGTATTTCCTACCCCAACCACATAAAAAGGGTTCAGTTGCGAAAGCATGTCAGGCTGGAAATTCTGCTAAAGGCGCAATATGCCCATGAGCCCGAGCCGGGCCAGGAACCTGTTTTTAAAACCGTTGACGCCGTAAACATCAGCGCCGGGGGAATAAGACTTGCCACCAGGGAACATATCGAACACGGGACAAAGCTACAGGTAAAATTTAAACTGCCCATCATGAAAAAAGACATCGAATTCAACCTGTCCTCCGTGGTCAAAAGAACCGCCCTGATTGAACTCCGCGGCAGGAACAATCTATACCACGTGGGAGTGGAGTTTTTGGATATAACCCGCCGCGAAAGCGATCAAATAGTACAGTATATATTTCAAAACTCCACCAAGTGCGGCAAATAAAGGAACCGCAAAAATGCTCCCGCAGGGAGCATCAGAGGTAAGGGGACACACCTTCTTGTGTTGCCTTAAATTTATTTTAAACCGCTGCTTTTTGCCATCAGCGCCCTGACCTTCAGGGGAAGCCCAAACAGGTTGATGAAACCCTCTGCGTCTTTCTGGCTGTATATCTCGTCCCGGCTAAAGGTGGCCAGTTCCTGATTGTAAAGGGAATAAGGGGAATTGACACCCGCCGGGGTGCAGTTGCCTTTGTACAGCTTCATGCGCACGGTGCCGGTAACCGTTTGCTGGGTTACGTCCACGAAGGCGTCAAGGGCTTCCCTCAGGGGGGAGAACCATACCCCGTCGTATACCAGTTCGGCGTAGCGGGCTGCCACCATTTCCTTGAAATGCATGGTTACCCTGTCCAGGGTGAGGCGCTCCAGCTCCCGGTGAGCCTGCCATAACACCGTGCCGCCGGGGGTTTCGTATACCCCCCTGGATTTCATACCCACCAGACGGTTTTCCACCATGTCGGTAATGCCTATGCCGTTAGCCCCGCCTATGACATTAAGCTTTTCAACCAGGGCCACCGGGCCGGTGACTTCCCCGTTCAGGGTGACGGGAATACCCTTTTCAAAGCCTATTTCCACATAGGCCGGCTGATTCGGAGCTTTTTCCGGAGACACAGTCAGCAGCAAAACGTCATCCGGGCATTCCTTGGCCGGATCTTCCAGGTCGCCGCCCTCGTGACTCAAATGCCAGATATTGCGGTCCATACTGTAGGGACGCGATTTAGTCACCGGCACGGGTATACCCCGGGCGTCGGCGTAGTCTATGGCGTCTTCCCGGGAGCGGATGTCCCACTCCCGCCAGGGTGCCACTATTTTGAGATTGGGACTCAGAGCCTTCACAGTCAGCTCAAAGCGGACCTGATCGTTACCCTTGCCGGTGGCGCCGTGGGCAACGGCCTCGGCGCCCTCTTTTTCCGCAATCTCCACCAGTTTTTTGGCGATCAGCGGCCGGGCCATGGAGGTGCCCAGCAGATATTTGCCCTCGTAAATGGCCCCGGCCCTGAGGGTGGGAAAAATGTATTCCTCCACAAACTCCCTTTTAACGTCTTCAATGTATATTTTAGAGGCCCCACTTTTAATAGCCTTTTCCTCCAGGGGATCCAGTTCTTCCCCCTGGCCCAGATCGGCTGCCATGGCGATAACCTCATAGCCGTAGTTTTCCTTTAACCAGGGGATGATGATGGATGTATCCAGTCCCCCGGAATAAGCAAGCACAACTTTTTTCAACATAACATCTCCCATCTGAATATATTGCTTATCTTTATTTTTCGCTACATTAGCAGGGCCATAACTGCCTTCTGGGCGTGCAGCCTGTTTTCCGCCTCATCCCAAACCACCGAGTGAAGACCGTCAATGATTCCGGTGGAAACCTCCTCGCCCCGGTGGGCGGGCAGGCAGTGCAGGAATATAAAGCCCTTGGCGGCGTGGCTTACAAGTTCCTCGTTCACCTGGTACCCGGCAAATACCCTGGCCCTCTCCTGCTGCTCCGCCTCCTGGCCCATGCTGGCCCAGACGTCGGTTACCACCACGTCAGCGCCTTTTACCGCCTCGGCAGGCACCGTCAATATTTCTATTTTCGCCCCGGTAAGTGCGGCATCCTCCCTGGCCAGGGCCACAATTCTTTCATTTGGTTTGTAACTGTCCGGAGAGGCAACACTGATGTTAATCCCTGTTTTGGCGCAGCCGAAAAGCAGGGAGTGGGCGATGTTGTTACCGTCCCCCACGTAAGCCAGTTTTAAGCCTGCCAGCCTGCCCTTTTTCTCCCGGATGGTCTGTAAATCCGCCAGTATCTGACAGGGGTGCAGGAGGTCGGTCAGGCCGTTTATAACCGGCACGTCCGAATAGCGGGCCAATTCCTCCACGTCGGACTGGGCAAAAGTGCGGATCATTATTCCGTCCACGAACCGGGACAGCACCCGGGCGGTATCCGCCACCGATTCGCCCCGCCCCAGCTGTATGTCTAAAGAGCTGAGGAACAGCGCCTGGCCGCCTAGCTGGTATATGCCTACCTCAAAGGAAACTCTGGTGCGGGTAGATGACTTTTGAAAAATCATACCCAGTGTTTTTCCCTGCAGGTACTGGTGCGGATCTTTTTTCTTCTGCCTGGCTTTTAAATCGTCTGCCAGGTCCAGCATTTGCATTATCTCCTCCGCAGTAAAATCGTGCAGAGAAAGCAAATCCCTGCCCCTCAGGTTATCGGGAAGTTTATCCACCATAATACACCTCCTAATTCAGAAAATCCTTCATATTTACGGGACCGGGATCTTCGCCCCGGCACAGGCAGTCCAACACGCCCACCAGGGCGCCGGCTGTGTCCAGCGAGGTAAAACAGGGCACCCGGTATTCCGCCGCAATACGCCTGAGCAGGAAACCCGGGCGGCCCGGCGCTTTGCCCCGGGTGGGGGTGTTAATCACCATATTCACCCTTCCCGAGCGTAAGGCATCCCCCACGTCTATAACTTCCTCCACCTCAAGGCCTGCAGCGCTCAGGTTTCTGGCCGTACCGGCGGTGGCCAGCAGCCTGTAGCCCAGATCCGTATAATTTCTCACTATAGGCAGCGCCTCGTCTTTGTCACGGTCCGCCAGGGATACCAGTACCGCGCCGCCGGAAGATATTCTTAAACCGGCGGATAACATGGCCTTGTAAAGCGAGTGGGGGAAATGGCGATCTATACCCATCACTTCGCCGGTGGATTTCATTTCCGGACCCAGAGAAGTTTCCACCAGCCCCAGCTTTTCAAAAGAAAATACCGGCGCCTTTACCGTTATCAGGCGTGATACCGGTCCCAGGCCGGGTCCATAGCCCAGGGAGGAAAGCTTCGTGCCCAGCATGGCGCGGGTGGCCGCCTGCACCATGGGCACACCGGTTACCTTGCTCAAAACCGGCACCGTGCGGGACGCCCTGGGGTTCACTTCCAGCACGTAAACCCCGTCTTCACCTACCACATATTGTATGTTAATAAGTCCACTTATTTTCAGCGCCTTGCCAATTTTCACAGTGTTTTTCACGATGGTGGAAATCTCGTCGCCACTCAGAGTCTGGGGGGGATATACGGCAATGCTGTCACCGGAGTGCACCCCTGCCCTTTCAATATGCTCCATGATGCCGGGAATAAAAATATCCTCCCCGTCCCCTATGGCGTCAACCTCCACCTCTTTGCCACGAATGTATTTATCCACCAGCACCGGGTGTTTGGGTGAGACCTGCACGGCGGTTTCCATGTATTTCAAAAGTTCATTGGTGTCGTATACTATTTCCATAGCCCGCCCCCCCAGTACATAGGAAGGCCTGACCAGCACGGGATAACCCAGAGCCTCGGCAATGATCCGGGCGCTTTCCACGGTGTAGGCTGTGCTGCCCTCGGTTTGCGGCACGCACAGCGCGCTCAGCAGAGCGCTGAATTTTTCCCTGTCCTCCGCTGCATCAATGCCCTCCACCGGGGTGCCCAGTATTTTTATCCCCTGGGCAGCAAGTTCGCCAGCTAGATTGATGGCGGTCTGCCCGCCGAACTGGACGATGACACCCAGCGGTTTTTCTTTGTCAATTACATTCAGCACATCCTCCAGGGTAAGCGGCTCGAAATACAGTTTATCTGCAGTGTCAAAATCAGTGCTCACTGTCTCCGGGTTGTTGTTGATAATAATGGCTTCCATACCCCCGGCCTGCAAACCCCATACCGAGTGCACGGAACAATAGTCAAATTCTATACCCTGGCCTATGCGGATGGGGCCGGAGCCCAGCACCAGTACCTTGGGCCTGCCGGACACCTCTACCTCGTCCTCCCTGTCATAGCTGGAATAGTAATAAGGGGTGGAGGATTCGAACTCCGCTGCGCAGGTGTCCACCACCTTATAAGTAGGAATTATGCCGTAGCCCTTGCGCAGTCCCCTGACTTCGCCGGCGCCTGTTCCGGTTAGCCGGGCAATCTGGCTATCCGCCACCCCGTTCTCTTTGGCGGTTCTCAGCAAGGTCTCGCTCACCGGCCAGCCGGAAGCCTTCAGTTGCCCTTCCAGCACCACTATGCTTTTAATTTTTTCCAGAAAATAATAATCTATTTTCGTAAGCAGGTAAACTTCCCGCATGGCCCAGGCCCTCCTGAAGGCTTCGGCCACTGCAAAGATGCGCTCATCGTTGGGTACCATGAGCCTGTTCTCCAGCTCCATTTCGCCCCAGCTGGCGGAGCCCCTGAGCTGCAGGCTGTCGACACCTGTTTCCAGGGAGCGCACGGCTTTGAGCAGGGCGCCCTCCATGGTGCGGTCGATGGACATAACCTCGCCGGTGGCCTTCATCTGGGTGCCCAGGGTGCGGTCCGCGGCGGTGAATTTATCGAAAGGCCAGCGGGGTATTTTTACCACCACGTAATCCAGGGTGGGCTCAAAGCAGGCGGTGGTTTTGCCGGTAACGGGATTGATTATTTCATCCAGGTAAAGCCCGATGGCTATTTTAGCCGCCATTTTGGCAATGGGATAGCCCGTGGCCTTGGAGGCCAGGGCGCTGGAGCGGCTTACCCGGGGGTTGACCTCGATAACATAATAATTAAAACTGTCCGGGTCCAGGGCGAACTGCACGTTGCACCCGCCGGCCACACCCAGCGCCCGGATTATTTTCAGCGAGGCCGAGCGCAGGAGCTGGTACTCCTTGTCGGCCAGGGTCTGAGAAGGCGCCACCACGATGCTGTCCCCGGTGTGAATGCCGATGGGATCAATATTCTCCATGTTGCAGATGGTAATACAGTTATTGGCACCGTCCCGCATCACTTCGTATTCTATTTCTTTCCAGCCAGCCACACTCTTCTCCAGCAGCACCTGGCCAATCATGCTCATTTTAATACCCCGGTCCAGGATGGCCGCAAGCTCCCCTTCTTTTTCCGCTATGCCGCCGCCGGTGCCGCCCAGGGTGTAGGCAGGCCGCACGATTATGGGATAGCCTATTTCCGCTGCAAATTTTAAACCTGCTTCTATATCAGTGATGATACTGCTGGGGGGAACGGGCTCGCCGATGGACAACATGGTTGCTTTGAACAACTCCCTGTCCTCAGCCTTTTTGATAGTATCAAGGGAGGTTCCCAGCAGTTCCACCCCGTATTTTTCCAGTATGCCCTGTTCCGCCAGTTCCACCGCCAGGTTCAGCCCGGTCTGGCCGCCCAGGGTAGGCAACAGGCCTTGGGGGCGCTCCCTGTCAATGATTTTGGCAATGCTCTGCCAGGTCAGAGGTTCGATGTAAACCTGGTCGGCTATATGGGCATCCGTCATGATGGTAGCCGGGTTGGAATTCACCAGCACCACTTCTACGCCTTCTTCCCGCAGTGATTTGCAGGCCTGGGTGCCGGCGTAGTCAAATTCAGCCGCCTGGCCGATGACGATGGGACCCGAACCTATGACCAGAACTTTGCTTATGTCTTGACGTTTGGGCATTTATTTTCCTCCGTGATTGATTTCGTCCAGCACACCGGTAAGTATCTCCAGCGCGGCGTCAACATCCTTTTCGGTAATAATCAGCGGGGGAATAAAACGCAGAACATTATTATTCACGCAATTTATTAGCAGCCCCCTGTCCTGGCAGCGAACCACCGCCTCCCTGCCGTCCACGCTAAGCTCCACGCCCAGCAGCAGACCCCTGCCCCTTACCTCACTGATAAATTTGTAACGGCCGGACAGCAAGGCCAGTTTATTTTTGAAATACTCACCCACTCTGGCCGCATTATCCACCACGCCTCTGTTCAGCATTTGGTCCATGGCGGCCAGCCCGGCCGCGCAGGCCAGGGGGTTCCCGCCGAAGGTGGAGGCATGGTCGCCGGGGCTGAAGGCGGAAGCCGCATTCTCCCGGGCCAGCATGGCCCCTATGGGGAATCCTCCCCCCAGGGCCTTGGCCAGAGTGAAAATATCCGGCTCCACGCCGTAATGCTGGTAGGCCAGGAACTTTCCGGTGCGGCCCAGGCCGCACTGCACCTCATCGTAAATAAGCAAAAGTCCCTGCTGGCGGCAAATCTCTTTAACGCCCGTCAGATATTCCGGCGTTACCTCGTAGACTCCCCCCTCGCCCTGCACCGGCTCCAGCATCACCGCGCAGGTATGCGGTCCGACGGCCTCTTTTAGGGCGTTCAGGTCATTGAAGGGAACGTATTTAAAGCCCTGGGGCAGCGGTTCAAACCCCTGCTGGTATTTGGTCTGGCCGGTGGCCGTGATTGTCGCCAGGGTGCGGCCATGAAATGATTTTAACGCTGTGATTATTTCATATTTGTCCGGCCCCAGATTTTTCTTGGCATATTTCCTGGCCAGCTTGATAGCCGCCTCGTTGGCCTCCGCACCACTGTTGCAGAAAAACACTTTACCCGCACAGGAGTTTTCTACCAGCACCTTGGCCAGCCTGGCCTGGGGCTCGATATGGTACAGATTGGACACATGCATCAGGGTGCGGGCCTGAGCGGCGATGGCCTGGGTCACCGCCGGATGGCAGTGACCCAGGGAACAGACGGCCAGACCGCCGACGAAATCGAGGTACTCCCTGCCCTCGGCATCCCAAACCCTGGCTCCCTCTCCCCTGACCAGGGCCAGGGGTATGCGGCCATATGTATGCATTACATAGGCGCTGGTCATGGCAATAATTTCTTTTGTATTCATAAGAAACCCACCCATCCTAAAAGATTCAGTCTAAGGTCCAAAGTCCAAGGTCTAAGGTTCCCAGTTCTCATTGACATTTGACTTTTGACTTTTGACTTTTGACTTTTGACACCATAGTACCGATGCCCCTGTCGGTGAATATCTCCAGCAGTATGGAGTGGGGTACCCGGCCGTCCAGAATGTGAGTGGTACTGACGCCACCCTGCAGGGCGGCTATGCAGCATTCCACCTTGGGGATCATACCGCCCTCGATCACGCCCTCCGCAATCAGCCCCGGCACCTCATCCACCGTTACCGTCGATATCAGGGAATCCTTGTCGCTCCTGTCCCTTAAAATACCCTCCACATCGGTAAGATTGATCATTTTGTCGGCTTTCAAAGCCTGGGCCAGCGCCCCTGCGGCGTAATCAGCGTTAACATTGTAACTTTCCCCGTCATCTCCCACCGCCACCGGGGCCACCACGGGAATGTAATCCTCCCGGATCAGGGTATCCACGATACCGGGGTTAACGGTGGTTATATCTCCTACAAAGCCGATGTCCACCGTCTCCGTGGAGCCGTCCGGCCGCCTGAGCCGGCCCGGCTTTTTCACCGCCTGGAACAGGCTGGCATCCTTGCCGGACAGGCCCACGGCCCGCCCGCCGTACTTGTTGAGCAAAGCCACTATTTCCTTGTTGATTTTGCCCACCAGCACCATTTCCGCTATGGCCATGGTCTCCCGGTCTGTTACCCGTAAGCCCCCCACAAAGTTGGACTCTATGCCCAGCCTTTTCAACATGGAGGTTATTTCCGGCCCGCCGCCGTGTACGATCACCGGGTGCATACCCACATATTTCATTAGCACGGCGTCCGTAAGTACCGCCTGCTTGAGCTCGTC
This sequence comes from Peptococcaceae bacterium BRH_c4b, assembly GCA_000961595.1. Lineage (GTDB taxonomy): Bacteria > Bacillota > Desulfotomaculia > Desulfotomaculales > Desulfocucumaceae > Desulfocucumis. Next base: position 20,449 of record LADO01000011.1, on the reverse strand, counting down.
GTTAATCATAGCGTGGCCGCCGTATTTGATGACCACTGTTTTGCCGTAGAATTTTTTTATATAAGGAAGGGCCTCCACCAGTATGGCGGCCTTCTCCAGAGGGTTAGGCAATATCGTCACTCCTTCTCGGAGGCCGTTGAAAAACTGCGTCTGGCTTTGTCAGGCTCTCCGTCCAGTGCTCACGTACTTCCAGTACGTTCCGCTCTGTCCGGCTTCTCCTTCCGCGCCATACTTGTTTTTGAACGGCCTCTGGATATAATGATTTTTTTAATTGGTTTAGCCGCCTCAGGAGCGGTAGTCACCGTTAATCCTGACGTAATCGTAGGTAAGATCGCAACCCCAGGCGGTGGCACGGTGAGTGCCGTCCTTTAAATCAATAGTTACAGAGACGGTATCCCGGGACAGAAACTCCGTAGCCCTGTCCTCGCTGAATTCCAGTGCGGCACCGTTCCCGGCCACTTGTTCGTCACCAATGAAAATATCCACCCTCTCGGGGTCAAATTCCGCGCCGGAATAGCCCGCCGCACAAATGATGCGGCCCCAGTTGGCGTCCCGGCCGAAGACAGCTGCTTTAAAGAGGTTTGAGGATATCACTGATCTGGCAGCCATCCTCGCATCCTTTTCAGTGGCGGCATTGAGCACCTGAACTTCGATAAGTTTTGAGGCCCCCTCGCCGTCCGCTGCCACCATTTTGGCCAGCTCTGTGCAAACGGCGGTAAGGGCTTGCCCGAATATTTCGCCGTCGGGGCTGTCACCGGTAATGGTAGAATTGCCCGCCTCGCCGTTGGCCAGCGCCAGCACCATGTCGTTGGTGCTGGTGTCACCATCCACTGAGACCATGTTGAAGCTCCTGTCCGCCGCCTGGCGCACGCAGTTTTCCAGGCATTTATGCTCAATGGTGGCGTCGGTGGTTATAAAGCAAAGCATGGTGGCCATGTTGGGATGAATCATACCTGAACCCTTGGCCATTCCACCTATGGTTATCCTTCTACCGCCAGCTTCAAAACTGACGGCAAACTGTTTCAAAGTGGTGTCCGTGGTCATGATGGACTCGGCGGCATCCGTCCCGCCCTCCCTGGCCAAAGCTTCAACGGCGGCGTCAATGCCGGGCAAAACCCTGTCCATGGGCATTTTCTGACCGATAACCCCTGTTGAGGCCACCAGCACAGTTTCCACCGGAATGCCAAGGGCAGAGGCGACACGTTCGGTCATGAACAGGGCGTCTTCCATACCTCTCTTGCCGTTACAGGCATTGGCATTACCGCTGTTCACCACAACTGATCTGGCTCTCCCGGAGGCCGCTCTCTCCATGGTCAGCAGCAGCGGTGCGGCCTTAACCCTGTTGGTGGTATAGACTCCGGCCACCACAGCATCGCATTGCGAATAAATTAGCGCTATATCCTTTTTATCCTTATATTTAACACCGGCAGCCACGCCAGCAGCCAGGTATCCTTTTGCAGCGGTGATTCCACCGGAAATAATTTTTAAATCCATTATTTAACAGTCCTTTCCATTGAGGAGAAAATGTCCCACTTCTAACTTCTAACTTCTAAGGATACATGCCCGGCCCGGCAATGCCGGCGTCCTCGGGCAGGTCAAACATAATATTCATATTTTGCACCGCCTGGCCTGACGCACCCTTGATCAGGTTGTCAATGGCGGAAACCACCACTACCCGGCCTGTTCTCTGGTCGGCCACCGCTGCCACATCACAGTGGTTGGAACCGGCCACCGCTTTCGTCAGTGGGAGCATGCCGGCAGGCAGCACCCGCACGAACTGTTCCCCGGCATAAAAATCCCGGTAAATAGCTGCCAGTTCCTCCTGCTCCAGCGGGTTTTTCAGCTTAGCGTAACTAGTACTTAAAATTCCCCTGGTCATGGGAATAAGGTGCGGTGTAAAGGATATTACCACTTCCTCACCGGCCAGGGCACTCAATTCCTGTTCAATCTCCGGTGTGTGGCGGTGAGTGGCTACACCATAAGCCTTTATGTTTTCATTTACCTCACAGTAATGGGTATTCAGGGACAGCCCCCGCCCGGCGCCGGAAACTCCGGATTTGGAGTCCACCACAATGCTGGCAGTATCCACCAGGCATTTTTTGAGCAGCGGGGCCAGCCCTAAAATGGCGCTGGTAGGATAGCAGCCGGGATTGGCCAGTATCCTGGCCGGCCTTATCCTGTCCCGGTGAATCTCCGGCAATCCGTATACCAACTGCTCCGCAAGGTCACCGGCAGTGTGCTCCACCTTGTACCAGGCTTCATAAACAGCTGTATTATATAAGCGGAAATCCGCCCCCAAGTCGATTAATTTTTTCCCCTGCCGCACCACTTCCCTGGCCACCGGCATGGCATGCCCGTGGGGCAATGCGGTAAAGACCACATCACATTTTTTTACCAGACCGGGCAGGTCCATTTCCTCGCAGATCAGATTAACGTACTGGTACAGATGAGGATATACTTCCCAGAAAGGTTTACCCGCATAGTTCCGGGTGGTCAGGGCCACCAGTTCCACACCGGGATGGCGGGATAGTATCCTTACCAGTTCAGCCCCGGCGTAGCCGGTGGCGCCTATAATGCCCACCTTAATCATTTTCTTACCCCCTGGCACTTTAGAATTCTGTTTACTACTTGACTAACGGAAAGACAAGGCCTATTATGCATTATTTTATAATTATACATATCCATGTATAAAAATACAACAGCATTTTAATCCCTATCAATTAAATCACCGGCGCACAAAAAAAAACACCTCCCCGGCAAGCTATATTATAATACTAGCTTAACCGTCGGGAGGCGCCTTGAAACTCCACCTATTATTGACCCGGCATATTGAAGCTCATTATCTGAACACCTGCGGGAAGTTCAAACATTGAATCTGAAATATCGCCTACCTGTATATTTTTATATTCCATTACCATTGTTTCTCCACTTGAAACCACTTCGAACTTAACAGGAAACCCGTACTCTTCCCAGAGCCATACCTTGCTGGAAGAATTGTCCTGCCCCGCAACCTCATAGATTAGGCACTTTTTCCCATCTATAGTTTCTCTGCCCAGGCTCTTCATTTTTACAGGGTCCAGATCTTCCATGGGGTCCCGGGGAGTATTGGAATCCTCCTTCATCTGGCTGATATCCATCTTGGTGGCCATTTTTTGATCCGGCTGATAAAAATAGGCCACGCCCTTGTCAGCATTTACTATGTTTATTACATTGCCTTCTCCGGCAGGATTTTTCATTTCCGTACGGATATTTTGGCCCTTCATCCAGGTCTTAACCGTAAGATCGCCCTCGCCACCGGGAATTTTCATCTGGTACTCGAAAGACATGCCCTTGATGGCCTTACCCTTGGCAACTAGTTCTTCCGCAGAAACGGAGGCAGCCTTGTCACCGGCGGGCGGCGCAGTAGTCTCCTTACTACTCCCACATCCCGTCATCATTACAGCCAGCCAGATAAGCAGTAAACATAATGAAATACGCAAAACTTTACTCACCAAACCACACTCCTTTATTAACCTGATATAGAAGAAACCTCCCCTATTGCATTAATATATTATATCAAATCACTTTAGCCGGTAAAGCTCTTTTATAATATTGCTGTTTATTTTTCATTTATTGCTATATTCCTCAACCGGACATATATATTCCATTGTACCGGCTGTAATGAAATGGTAATATTATAAAAAAGGCGGGCGGGTGTTTTCATGGACTTGCAAACAAAAAAATATTCCCTTCCGGCAAAGGAAAAAGGAATAATAAAAGAAAAAATCAGCGCATGCCTACTAACCATCCAAGAAATACTGTTTGCTTATGTGCACGGATCTTTTATCGCAGATGGCTTTAGGGATATAGATCTGGCTGTCTATTTGCGGAACAACATTCAGGAGCCCACCCTGTATGAAATTGACCTGGAAATGAAGCTGGAAAAACTGATAAATCACCCTATTGACGTAAGGGTACTCAACAGCGCACCGCTTTCTTTTCAATCCAGTGTAATAAAAACCGGCACACTTTTATTCAGCAAAGATGAGGACCTCAGGATAGATTTTCAGGTGCTGACACTTAAAATGTATTTTGACTTTGAACCATTTCGCAGGCGCTATATGAAAGAGGTGTTCAGCATTGAGATATAACCCGGACAAAATCAACAAAATGCTTTTTGAGCTAAAGAAAGCAGCGGATAATTTACGTAGGTTATCGCTCATTGACAAGAAAACCTTTTTGGCGGATCCGGATAAAACATCCAGCGCCAAATATAATTTCATCCTTGCTATTGAAGCAATTATAGACATGGCAAACCATATAATCGCCATCAATAATTTAAGAACCCCGGAAAACTATGCAGATACCTTCCAGGTATTGCATCAGTCCGGGGCACTATCAGAGAAGATTACGGACAACCTGATCAAAATGGCTAAATTCAGAAATAGACTGGTACATATATACTGGGAAGTGGATGATGAGCTGTTGCATACCTTTCTGCAACAAAATCTTGGAGACATTGCGGACGCCAGGCAAGAGTTAAGCAAGTTTATTAACGGCGGATAGCAAACTAGCCTTAAAAGGCGCATGTTATCATAAGTGCGCCTAAACTTCTACATTATTCCATTTTAATCCCGGTTTCAGCACCGCACTTTTCGCATTTGCCGCCTTTGATCCCCGCCACCCTGGTATTGTAGCCGGTCCTGTCCAGCAGGGTATCCCCACAGCCGGGGCACAGTGTCTTGCCGCCGTCCAACTGGGGCGCATTGCCTATGTATACGTAATTTAAGTATTCCCGGGCAATATCCCTGGCTACGCGCAATGATTCAGGCGGGGTCGGGTCCAGGTCCATGTTGAAGTTGGGAAAATAGCGCGAGAAATGCAGGGGGATGTTTTTATTCAGCCCTGCCACCCATTGGGCCAGTTCCCTAATTTCCCCGGGATCGTCGTTGAGCCCCGGCACCAACAGCGTGGTCAATTCCACATGGCACACCTGATGTGACAATTCCACGGTCCTGACCACCGGCTCCAGCCGACCCATGCAGGTATCCCGGTAATACCGGTCGCTGAACCCTTTCACATCAATGTTCATGGCATCTATAAAGGGCAGCAGATCTAAAAGTGGCTCTTCATTAATATAGCCGTTGGTCACCAACACATTCTTCAGCCCAGCCTCCCGGACCAGCCTGGATGTGTCGTACACATATTCGTACCACATCAGCGGCTCGGAATAGGTATAAGCCAGCCCTTTGTTCGGATAGCCCTTTTCAATCTGCTCAACTGCTGCATCCACCGCCTCCCGGGGGCTGACATAGACACTTTCCGGTTCCCCGTGGGCGATTTGCCAGTTCTGGCAAAACCCGCATTTGAGGTTGCAGCCCAGGGTGCCCAGAGACAAAATATAGCTCCCCGGGTAAAAATGATACAGTGGCTTTTTTTCAATGGGATCAAGGGCATGGGATGTTACCTGGCCGTAATTGGCGGTATAGAGAGTACCCTCCTCATTCTTTCTGACCCGGCAAAATCCCCTGTGGCCAGGCCTGATATTGCAAAGCTTGGGGCAAAGACGGCAAAAGGTTTTGCCATCTTCACTTTTTTCGTAATATCGTGCTTCTTGCATAAACGTAACCCCCAGTCTTTAGGGAAGATTATCTTCCGTGTCTGCCGGGCATCGCTACAGCACTATTTATACCTTACCACCTCAAACCTTTCCAACTGCACCGGCTCATCCAGACCGATGCCGGCTTTCTGCCTGGCTATGGCCACCTGCTCTTCCGGTGTGTCTATACCCTCCAGGTTGGGCAGGAGCAACCCCGAACGCCTGCCTGATTTAACTATGACCCCGAATCTTTTGGTATCCAGATCGTTTAGCCCTTTTATCGGCTCGGGAGCATTGAGGACATCCACGGATATTTCCAGTTCATCTATTTCTTCCGGCTGGACCGGATAAAATCTCGGGTCCCGCACTCCAGCGCTAATGGCGTTATTAATAGTTTCTTCAATTATATTGTCATGCTGGGGAAAGACAGTGCCGATACAGCCTCTCAGTTGTCCCTCTTTTTTTAAGGAAACGAAAACACCCGCCCGGCCGGAAAAATCGGCTGGCGCCTGGGTACCGCCCGGTTCCATCTCTCTGCCCGTTTTTAGATAATGAGCCAGCGATGACCGGGCCAGGGAGGGCAGAAAACCCTCTGCAGAGTGCCTGGTGGCCACCTTCTTCTTTCTTTGTTGCTCCAATTGCGAGACGAATTCTCTGTTTTTATCCGGCTGCCCGGGTATAAAGGAAGCTACACCGTAACCCACTCCGAAGGGGCCCTGATAAGAAAGGACTTCTGCATCAACAGACAATCCCTCCAGCGCCCCCAGCATCATGATAATGGGGCGCAGGCCGCATTCGCCGGCACTTTCCACCAATTCCGGATCAATATCCAATATGCCTGCCACGTCGGCCTTTTTCAGCAGGCTGACCAACTCACAGTCAAACTCCTTGCCCGCTGGATCGTAGCCCGCAGGGGCATCGGGGGTAAGGCGGTGGGAAAGATCACCGCTGGCCAGCAGGGCTGTCTTTTTGCCCAGCGCCCGGGATGCAGCCTGCACCGCCATACCGAATTTATAAAGCTGTACAAAAGGCAAAAGGCCCATGTAAACCACTACCAGGGGTAAATTTAGGCCGGCCTGCTGCAGGAAATATAGAGGCACCATGACACCGTGGTCCAGTTCGATCCCCACACCGTATCTGGCAGCCGCTTTGGCATCAATCTCAACGGCCAGTACTCCCTGCTCTCCGGCTGCTAACCTTATTTCCGAGGCAGCCAGCACATCATTTTCCAGGTCAAAGGAAACCTGAGGCGCCTGGAAATCACCCAGATCACCCTTTAAGCGGGGGCTGATATTAATAGCCAGGCCATCTCTAAACACTGGCCCGTGAGGCGTTATAAACACCAGCAATTCGGCCCCGCTGTCCTTAACCCGGCGCCCCAATTCCAGCATGGCCTGCTGTGACTCTGCCACCTCTGCAGCCCCTTTACCACCCACCTCGGGAACCATAATGGGCGGGTGAGGGCATAAACCGGCCATAACCACTGACATATACATCCCCCCGGCAAATTTTATAATACTATTCTACCCGGTATAAGTAACATCATATCACTGCATCATAGATAAAATACCCACCCAGGCCAATAAGGAAAAGACCCGAAAACACCAGTATACCCTTATAAAGATTCTGACTCAGGAAACGTCTGCCCCCTGCTACGGCTCCGGCTATAAGGCTGTACCAGATCAAATCCGCCATGATGTGACCGCCAAAAAAGCTGGTCAGACCCGGCAAACCAAATTTCATTGACCTGTTAATAAACTCCAGACCCACCGTAGCCCACCATAAACTCCAATAAGGATTGGACAGACTTAACAAAATGCCCCCCGGCACAGGGTGTATGCCACCTGCAGCTACTTTTTTATCCGCCTGCGGACATGTGTCATTAGCACCGTCATTACCCCCATTGTCCTTTTGTGCTGCTTTATTATTTAAGGCATCATCAAGAGACACCCTGCCCAAATAGGCATCCCTGCTCATCCCCCAGCCGAGGTAAATGAGGAAAAGACCCCCTACGATTCCTATGGCATTTGTCACCCCGGCCATGGTGAAAACCGCCGCCAGCCCGAATGCCAAACCTAACACCAGGGCCAGTTCCAAAATAGCATGACCGAGTATGATCAGCGGCCCGGCCACAAATCCCCTTTTGGCGGTTTCCGCAATGGTGAAGGTCAGTAAGGGCCCGGGCATCATGGCCCCGGAAAAACCAACTATCAACGCTGTTGTAAATAATGCTGTAAGATCCAAAATTTTTATACCTCCGAAGGCGTCATTCTTTATAATGGCGCTAAAATCCTGCCGAACACAGGTTGGTTATTGACAAAAAAGATAAATGCCTTATCGTGTACTTTACCCCGAATTATCCTGTGGCCCCTTTTACGAAGAGTGCATGTATGCTGAATGATATTATTTTGCAAGGTCGCCTTAAATGGGGTTATTACTCCTGGCCTTTTTCTGTAGCCCTATTCGTTTGACTGCAGTAACGTCACCACTGTCCCCCATCCTCTGCAGGTGGGGGCGGTTCACTTGTCACGTCCTAATTTTTTTAGTAAAATAATGGGGTTACCAGTTTAATCTGGTATCTGCTGCTGCGGTATGCGGGCCGCAGTCTCACCAGTTATCAGATTAAGGAGGACACCGGATTGAGCGTACCCGATGTAAGCACACACATGTGCTTCGGCTGCAGCCCGGCCAACCCCATAGGCTTTAAACTGAATTTTACTATGCAGGACGGCATCTGCCGCACCACCTTTACCGCCAGCAAAGAGTACCAGGGCTGGAACGGCTTTATGCACGGAGGACTTATCGCCACCCTGCTGGACGAAACCATGGCCCAATGGCTGTGGCTAAAAGATATAGGCGTCATGACCGCCGAGATGACCACCCGCTACAGCCTGGCAGTGCCTGTGGAAACACCGCTGACCATAGAATCTGAGAAAACAGGCGGCAGGGGCAGATTGCACATCATGGAGGGCAAGCTACTGCTGCCCGACGGAAGGATTGCCGTCAGGGCTACGGGCAAGTTCTTACAGCTCAAACCAGACAGCAATTTGCTGGACGGTATATTATAACCGCTGACATCACAAACCGGAGGTAAGTCAATGAACAGAAACGAAGCTTTAGCACTTTTACTGACACACCTTCAAAACGCCAAACCGATTAAACATAGCCTGCCGGTGGAAGTGGTTATGCGGGGACTTGCCCGCCATTTTTCTTGATTCAAGCCTGAAAGCTATGCAGGAAATTTCCGGTGAACTGGGGTTATAATGCAAGTTGAATAATTACTGTATATAGGTTATAATAATTTTTACCGCTTCTTTAGGAAATACAATGGCGGTCAAAAGGGGCAGCCCTATGTCGGAAAAAATTATAACCGTAAACAGAAAGGCCCGTCACGAATATCATATACTGGAAACCTTCGAGGCCGGTATAGAGTTATCCGGCACCGAGGTCAAATCCCTCCGGGCCGGCAAGGCGAACCTCCAGGACAGCTATGCCAAGGTTGATAATGCCGAATTATTGTTGTACAATTTGCATATAAGCCCTTACGAGCAGGGCAACAGGTTCAACCACGAGCCCAAGCGGATACGCCGCCTGCTGATGCACAAGCATGAAGTGATGAGGCTTTTAGGCAAATCCCGGGAAAAGGGGCTGGCTATTATCCCGCTGAAGATGTATTTCAAGCGGGGCTGGGCCAAGGTAGAGCTTTCCCTGGCCCGTGGCAAGAAACTGTACGACAAGCGGGATGACCTGGCTGAAAAAGACGCCAAGAGGGATATGGACCGCGCCAGGAAAGAAAGCATGAAGCAATCATAAAATTTAATATGGGGGCGTAATGGTTTCGACGGGGGAATTGGTGGCAGGAGTAGCGAGCCGGGGTTCCATCTGCCCGCAATACGGTGGAAAACATTTAATTGCCAACAACGAATACGCTTTAGCTGCTTAATTGCAGATAACGTCTCACCCGCGTTGGGCCCGTGGCCTGGGCTGAGGCGTCATTTAAACGGGCTTGCTTTTAAGCCAATTCTCGGAGGCTTAAAGGGACTCTCATCGAGATAGCACCTGCGGAGGTTGACTGTGGCCGCCAAGGGCGCGAAATCTAAATCATAGTCTGCGCTCGGAGAGACTCCTGTGGTCGTTCTTTCGGACGGTGGGTTCGACTCCCCCCGCCTCCACCACTTATAAGTCAGCTGTTATAGCTGGCTTTTTTTGAAACTCCCGGTAAAGGGGAAGATGTGTTGCAAAAACACAGATTTACAATACTAATCGAAAAAGATGAAGACGGATTTATATAGCTTCGGTTCCCGCCCTGCCTGGATGTCATACCAGGCCGATAATCTCGGGCGACCTGGAGACAAGAATAAAGAAGTAATAAAACTGTGCCTGTCAGATAAGAACGCCCAAGATCTCAAGACCTAGACCTTCGGGTATGGGGTCAACTCCCACACCTCCACCATATATTATCAATAAACCGCCTGCCTGTAATACAAGGAGGGATTGCATTGATACGTAAGTTCAAATTAGTACTGGAATGGGACAGTGAAGAAAAGGTATACGCTGTGACCGTCCCCGCATTGCCCGGCTGTGTGACCCAGGGAAAAAACCGGGAGGAGGCGTTGGAACGAGCACATGAGGCGATTGCCGGCCATATCAAGGCACTAAAAATTATAGGCCAGCCGGTTCCTAAGGGAGACGTTGAATTTGCCGAAGTACAGGTCAACGTATCGTGACCAGATTACCGAGGACTACCGGTAAGAAGGTTGCCGCTTTAAAACACGTTGGTTTCTCTGTAATCAGGGTCACCGGAAGTCACTATCACCTCCATCGGCCCGGAAGCCGCCTAGTAACCATTCCCGTACATACAGGTGAAACACTCAGCCCGGTTATTGTTAAAAGTATCCTGGAACAAGCCGGTCTATCCGTTGACGAACTTATAGACTTACTATAGATGCCCCGCCCTCACCTTCTAAGAATCTCAAAGCGAGTGTCTGACAACTCGCTTTTTTTATGCCCTTTATCGATATGGTAAAATAAGTTAATAAGTTAAGGGCCAGGCACCGTCAAGCCCCTTATTTTATGGAAAATGCTGCATTTTTTGTATCAGTCTTGGAGTTGTAAAAAAACCTGTCCCCTTTTATTTAGATTGAGATATCGACTATCTGGCTTGAAAATTGTATAATATTAACAACATAGCGCCGTTGTATAAAAAAGTGTCTTAGAGGAAACTAATCAGATGAGTGAACAATTATTAAAAGAAATTATTGCCGAAGTAAAAAAACTAAGCCATCGTTTCGACAATCTGGAAGAAAACCAAGTTAAGACAGCATCAAAGGTTGACAACATAGAAAACTCTTTTGGCAAGCTGGAAGAAAAGGTGGACAGCCTAGGAAGCGCTGTCGGCAAATTGGAAGTCAAGGTGGACAGACTGGAAGGTACTGTCGGCAAGCTGGAAGTCAAGGTGGACAACCTGGAAGGCGCTGTCGGCAAGCTGGAATTCAAGGTTGATAACTTGGAAACCAACCAGCTGAAATTGGAAACCCGAATTGAAAACGAAGTCATAGACAAAATCCGTATCCTCTTTGACACCCACACATTATACATGGACTACTTTGCCAGCATACGGGACAGTCAGGCACGTATCGAGGATGGTATTGAGTCTCTTTTCCACCGGTCAATTGACACGGATGCCCGTATAAGAGAACATGACCGGGAACTCCGCCTGCTGCGTATAGAAAAACAATCATAGCGCGTCAAAGCGCCCTATCCCTCATCCAACATAGTTGAGTTACATGAAGAATACCGGGATTTCTCCCGGTATTCTTCATGTTTTTAGTATTCGGCACGTTCTTCTACTGGGCGGTACCGGTGGATACCCACGGCTTGTCGAAGGCCATTTGCATATTGTCATGCTGAATGTTGAGATCCAGCATCTGCTGCTTCAGTTTTTCCAGTTCCAGTTGAGAGCAGCGTAAGCGTATTCGTTGTTGGCAATTATAAGTTTTCCACCGTATTGCGGGCTGATGGAACCCCGGCTCGCTACTCCTGTCATCTTTTCCTCTGTCTTGGCATTCAATTCAAGAACCGTCCCTAAATTTCCTAAATTTCCACTATTCCTTGACCATGCACCCTTTGATTAAGCGCTTACGAGACTCATAGGACTCTCATCGTGATAACTCCCTTATAATACTGTAGAGTTAACAAGAATGCCGGATGCGTTGGTACTAGCACCCGGCATTCTTGTTATATTACTGTGGGTTTGTTCCGGTATTTCGAGTAGTACTTCCTGTAGTGCCCCCTGTATTGCTTTCTGTGGTTGTTCCCGTGGCGCAACTGGTATTGCTTTCTGTGGTGGTTCCTGTGATAGTATCCGTAGCAGGTTAATTTACAGTGACGATTTCTCCCTCAGGGTAGTAGCCAACATTCAACTTAAATGTTTCGGCGATAAACCTCAAGGGGACGATGGTCCGGGAGTTGTTCAGTTCCGCCTTGGCATCAAGGGTCACTTCCTGGCCGTTGACAAGGGCGACATTCTGGTCGAGGGTCAGGACGATGGTGGTGCCATCCTTGGTGACTGTCACTGTCTGGTTTTCGGCGTCATAGTTTACCGTTGCCCCGAGCGCTTCGGTGAGAGCCCTGACCGGGATCAGGGTGCGGCCTTCCTTGATAACCGGAGGGACATCGAATTTGATTCCCACCCCGTTGGAGAATACTTTTATGCCGTGTTCTTCCCTCATCCGGTAGGTGGCGCCCAGTTCTTTATAGGCCTCCTTGTCGGCCGGATCGGTTTCAATCAGATCTTTCAGGCTGTTTTCCTGTTCTTCGAGGTTTTGCTGCTCCTTGGCCAGTTCAAGGGATTCGCGGATCATGATTTTGGCCTCTTCCATGGTTATCTGCTGCAGTTTGCGCTGCTCCTTGACCTGGTTGATCTGCTCGCGCAGTTCCTGCCATTTTTCCCCTGCCTGGTCCCTGGTCTGCTCCCTGATTTGTTTTAGGGTACCCCGAGCATTTTCCATGACCCGGCTTGCCTGTTGGCCGCTAACCTTATCCGGGGCGTTTTCCCTGGTTTTCTCCCGCTCCGTGGGTTGAGCTTGGTTTTGGGAGGGGTTTTGATTACCGGAAAGGGAGCTTGCGTCTGAGCTTGTACCGGAACCTGTACCGGAACCTGTACCGGAACCTGCACCGGAACCTGCACCGGAACCTGTACCGGAACCTGTATCGGAACCTGCACCGGAGTCTGAGCCACCTTGCGCTGAAACCGAAACACTGCCCGATGAAGTTTCAGCGGCGCCCGCCTGGTTGAATGCTGCGGGCAAGATACACAACGACCCGATCATAACCGACATAACAAGCGCGTGTTTTAACTTTTTCATAATCATACCTCCGTCTGTTTTTTTAAAAACCTGCCTCCTGGGAAGGCAAGTTTTTTCTCTTACATCTATTTTCGGGAATGACGATATTTTTTGGGGGTATAAAAACAAATTTTTTTACCACCCACTGCCGCCGGAACCTGAGCTACTGCCTCCACCCGAACTGGAGCCGCCTACTTTAGCTCCACCGGCGGGGTCGCTTAATGAGGGGCTATTGTTTGTAGAGTTAGCGGCATCGCTGGAGGATGTCGGCCTGTTATTGTTAGCCCCACCGGGGGATACCACCGGGTCGGGGGCGGGCTTGTTATCCTTAACGTCTGTGGCGGGCGTAACGAGACCGCCATTTGTTGTTTGCGTTTTGCCGGGGCCTGCCGGGGTGGTATCCCCGGAATCGCCCGGCCTGCCGCTGCGTTTTTCTTTACCGTTATCTGTGTTCTCGCCTGTACCCGGTGGGATAAACTCGCCTCTAAATTGGTTGCCGGAGTTGCCAGGGGCCGCCTCGGAACCAGGGGAGGAGGGAGCCTGATTTACCCAGCCATTGAGCATGGACGGAGGAACCGGGTCGGGGGCGGCATGGTTATCCGGGACGACCCTTTCAGCAAACGGAAGCGATAGTCTGTTGGCCGACCGGCTGAAACCGGGGCCGGATAGCGGGCCGTCAAGATCGCATTGGAGGCCGTTGCTTTGCGCATCCTGCCAGAGCAGGTAGCGGGCTGCGGATACTCCTTTCTTAAGGGCCTGCTCTCTCAAGGCAGGATCGGCATTAAAAATATACACCGAGGCCTCGCTTGGGCTCGCCGCCACACCCTTACGGGCAGCCTCCCAGATCCGGTAGTCCAGTTCCTCCTGCAGTTCATCATTTTTTACAGTAAAAGTAGTGGCAATAAGCACCCGGTTGTGGTCACCGTTAATGTAGCCGCTCTCCACGCATGCGCTGAGCGCGGCCTGAACCGCCTCACCGGCGTCTTGCCCCCGTATTTTCAGCCCTTTGGCTACGTCCTGGCCGTCCCGGTTGAGGCCGGTCGCTTTAATGACCTTCATTTCCTTATCCAGAGATATTTCCAGGGCGGGGTTAACTTCTAGGCTGATGTAGGCAAAAACGCGCTTACCTGTAATCTCTTGTAGAAGTGAATAGGCCAACACAAAGCAAACCAGCAGGGAAGCGGCAATGGCGGTAAAGCGCAGGGGGGCTTTGATGGCTGGTTTGAAAAGGTCGGCGTCGGTAAAGTGGACTTTAAGGCCGCTAGACATGGCGGGTGTCCTCTTTATCTCTTTAAACTGGCAGTCGCCGGTCATAACCACGGCAGATCGTTTTTTTAGGCCAACCACCGTACCCTCATAAACCATCGTTCCCACCCCTTTCTTCTGTCTGTTCGATGTAGCCTTTCAGGTTTTCCAGGTTGCCGGTGAACAGAAGGCATATTGTTATAATATATATTCGGTGCCTTTCCACGGTTTTGGGGTTAACTTCAATTTTTTCCAACAGTTTTTTTAAAGGAATTACCTTTTTTTTATGCAAACCGCTCAGCAATACTGGATCACCGGCGATGATTCGGGCAATCTTTATTGAAAGCAGGCGTGAGTCCCGGTGCTTGGGGGTGTTTTTCACCAGGTCGTCCAGGCTTATTTTAAATTCTTTTAACTGGGCCAGAAAGGAATTCATATCGCTTTCCCGCTCCACCCTTTCCCCTACCGGGTCGAAAGAGCCGGCTTGCGGGCGGTCGAAAGAGAGTTCTTCCGAACATTCAAAGCTGGAGAAGGGGACGCAGTTCACTCCTGCCTTATTTTTTCTGCAATAGTCTATAATCCGCATTTTAATCACATCGCCGGCGAAAGAAAGAAAAGCGCGGTTGTGGCGCGGGTCAAATTTATCGATAGCTTCGTTGAAGGCCATCAGCCCTACGCTGTACTCATCCCTGCTTTTTATATCCGAATAAGTACGGGTGTGGCGGGCAACTGTTTTTTCAATAAATTTTTGGCGCCCTTCGATTAATTCTTCCCTGGCGTCGCCGTCGCCTTTTCTTGCCCTGCTTAAAAGAACGTCAATATCTCCGGGCGCTTTTCTTGATCTATCAAAAAAAATAACAATACACCCACTTTTACTTTTTTCTCTACTAAGTTTTATCGGATCGTTTTAATTATTATTGAGGACAAATTGGGGACGTTGTTGACAAGTCCGTCATGTGTCGACGGGGATGGTTCGACCAACCGGTGCCGGGTACCTAAGCTATTAAGTTATTGAAATAAATCTTTCTATAGACCCGGCCCGTGGTCCGGGAAAGAAAAGGGGGTAGGCTGCTTTTTCATCATAAATCTTCAGTCTAAAAAGCAGCCCGTCCCTTTTTAAAGCCCTTCACTCAGACGGGCAGATGCAGTATAATTGATATAATAACCCCAAAAGAAGGTGTAGAAGAAGGTGTCGAATTGGAAGCCGAGGTAACCAGGCAGGCAAACGACGTGATCATGAAAGCGATGGCCGGGACGTTCAAGGACAAGACGCTGAAGATATTCGGCCTGAACACACCCAGGATTGAGCAAGCATGAAGAAGAAATACTGAAGCTGGTATTCCTGCCCCTGATGAAGAGCAGCCTGACCGAAGACCAAATGGCCGTACAGGCGGCGGAACTGGCTAAGAACATAGCCGGAGAAATCAAAACATTCGTCATCGGCGCACTGGTGGCGGTGACTGATCGGTTCATGTCGGAAGACTATAAAAAAAGGCTGCTGGAGGTGTTGAAAATGACCCAGATCGAGCAGTGGATCAGGCAGGAAGGCATCAAGGAAGGCTGGCAGGAAGGCATAAAAGAAGGCATAAAAGAAGGCGAAATGAAAAAAGCAGTGGAAACCGCCAGGGCGGCCCTGAAAAGGGGATTGCCGGAAGACGTCGTTGCTGAGATAACCGGCCTGGACCAGGAAACCGTCCGGAGGCTGAAGGCTGAGCTGAATTAAGCTGGGTACCGGGTACCTAAGTTAGTGTGAAAAAAATTGCCATGTTATTGTTGTGAGACTGGCTACATATGGCTTATATTACACCGTACGCAACCTGGAGGCGGGGCGACTGGCAGCTGAAAAGGCGTTGGCCGGAGCCGAAGAGGCCATGCGGGTGGCCAAACTCTCTTACGAACTTGGAATGATTACGCTGGAGAACCTCACGGAAAGGGAGACGGCGGTGGCAGAGGCAAAAAAATAACCTGGTAGAATTGAACGTTCAGCACGCTTATGCTAAGCTCGCTTTCCAGAAGCCATGGGCCGCTTCAGCAGCTTCTTCCTCGACTGCAGGGGAATAGGGTACTATTGCCTACTCTGTAAAACAATCTTATAACGCGGTGCTGCTGGCTGAGAAAAAGAAAAAAGTGGCTGACTTGGCTGACGAAAACGCATACTGGCAAAACAGGCTGGCCGACCAAAAAATAGAGTTGGCCAAATCGCTAAGAACGCTGTATTACTCCCTAAGGCAATTGGAGGACACCTACAGCGGCCTGACGGCCAGCCTAGCCACCGCAGAGCAGGGCTACAAGATAACTCAGGTAAAATTTGAT
The DNA here is from genome assembly GCA_000961595.1 of Peptococcaceae bacterium BRH_c4b. Taxonomy (GTDB): domain Bacteria; phylum Bacillota; class Desulfotomaculia; order Desulfotomaculales; family Desulfocucumaceae; genus Desulfocucumis. The sequence goes on along the minus strand of LADO01000011.1, from coordinate 3,967 downwards.
ATCGGCATGGCCACCAAGTCCGAAGTAATATCCCCTAATTAGCAGTTAACCTCCTACCTGAGCTGGGCCCGTGGCCCGGGCTAGGGGGTCACTTAAACGGGCTGGCTTTCAGGCCAATTCTCGGAGGCCTGGCGGGACAATTATCGAGATAGCTCCCAAGGAGGCTGACTGTGGCCGCCAAGGGCGCGAAATTCAAATCACAGTCTGCGCTCGGAGACACTCCTGTGGTCGTTCTTTCGGACATTTGATTAAGATGCCCCCGCCTGTCGAAAACTGTCGCATTGCAAAAAAATAATGCGGCAGTTTTTGTTTTGTGGTATATTAGCAACAAATTTTCTCAATGCAGTGTGGGCAAGTAGGGACGGTTCTTGCCTTGCCTGGTATATATTGGGTATTATGATATGAATTTAGTATAGCTTAGCCTGGTCTGGGGCGTACTTAAACGGGCTAGCTTTCAGGCCAATTCTCGGAGGCCTGACGGGATAATTATCGAGATCACTCCCGCGAAGGCCAACTGTAGTCGCCAAAGGAGCGAGATGCAAACTGCAGCGCAGCGCTTGCGAGACACTCCTGTAGTGGTTCTCTCGGACACTGAATTAAGATGCCCCCGCCTCCACCAATATCAAAAAAGAATGGACGAAACCGCCTGAAATAGGCGGTTTTTTCTTTACTAACTCAAATAAGTTAAAAAAGTTAAGGGTCAGGCACCGTCATGCCCCAGGACGTAGGAGCGCAGGCTACGCTCCTTGACCTCCGCCCCCGCCGCCTTGTTGTACGTGATGCGCTGTGGGGGGATCAGGAGGGTGGTAACGGCATCCACCAGGGTGGACTTCCCGGAACCGATGTCGCCGGTAAGAAGGGCGTTGTTCCCGTCCAGTTTAAACGTCCAGACTCTGCGGTCAAAAGTGCCCCAATTGTAAACCTCCAGCCGATGGAGACGGTAGCCGGCCTGAGCGTCCCGGTCGGCGAAATCGAGCCGGATGTTTTCGATTTTTTTGGCGATACTCATTCCACATCTCCCTCTCCGCCGACCATATGGCTCCGATATTCCGCCAGGCGCTGCTCAAACTCGCCCAGCCATTGCGCGTCGACGAAGGCCTTCAGGATGCGGCGCACTTCGAATAGGTTATCATTGCCACGCAGGCGGCGCAGGAAGCCGAGTTCGCAGATCTTATTCAAATGGGCATCCAGCTGGTCCACCATCCGGGCCTCGTTCGTGCCGGAGTGCAGGAACACGCGGACCAGTTCCACCACATGATCCCGGGAGAGGATCAGACGGGTGTCGCCTCCGGTAGCGTCGAACTCGGCCAGTTTCTTGCGCAGGAGGGCTAACAGCAGGCTCACAGGGAAGGAGAGCTGGCGTTTGACCACCAACCGGGGCAATACGGGCGTCCCCTCAAGAGCGGGCCGACTACGCAGCCACGCGTATCCTTCCGCTTCGTTCAGCAAAAGTTCGAGGCCGAGGACGGCCACGTAGTCGCGAACCGTAGCTTGCAACCCCCGCAAGGCGGACCAAAGCTCCGGGTGGGTGTCCCGGTATATGACCCCTTTCAGCAACGCGATTAGAACCTCCGAGATGTTTTGGCCGTCGAGTTCAGGCCGATCTTTCCCGGGTGAAGATGACACGCGGCAGTCTAGCATTTTTATGCACCCCCTCCGCATCAATCCAATAGGCCACTTCGGAAAAGCTTTCATCGAAGATGGCCGTGAACGGCATTTCCCCAGTCAGGGTCAGGTAGGCAACGAGTTCCGCCAAACCGTGTTCTAGCGGATATTCCGCCAACAGCTCCGCCAGGGTGATCTGCTCCTGCCCCATCAAAGCCCGGCGGATCCTGGCTACCAGACTGGCTTTGTCCACTATCACTTGCTCGAAAAGGATGTCGGCCGGGATCGAGACGTCGCCGTCCTCCAGTACCTGGTCGGTGATGGCAGCGGCGGGGAAAACAGAGGCCTTACCATCGGCAGAGCCAGGTCCGGCCCGGTGTCATCAAGTTCCATAAAGGGGCCTGATGGCGGGGCATGGCGGATGGCCAGGGCATGAGCCTCAATCTCATGCAGTACCTGCATGATGCGTCGGTTCTCCAGCCATACCTGGTCGTCTAGGAAGCGACGCAGTTGCTGGGACAACAAAGCCACGGTGCGCTGGGTGTGTTCCCCGGCCTCCAGCCAGTCGTAGTGGATCCGTTTCAGCCGGGCATCCGGCCCCATGGTGCGGATGGCAGGCAAGGTGAATGCGAAGTCCAAGAGAGTCGAGAGCTCCTCCTGCCGGTGGGGATCCATTTAGAAATCCCAGAAGGCGCGGAAACTTTTGCCCTGGTCGGAATCCGCGATGGTATCGCGCTCACCAAAAACCGATTCCAAAAGGCCGCCCTTGGCTCCCTCCCACAGGGCGATACGCTCCCGTGTGGTGCGGTCCAGCAACCGAAAGTTTTCCTCCACTTCGCGGAAATCGCTCAAAAGCTCCCGGGCCGTGGTCGCTAACTGCTGAAAGCGATCCTTCAGGGCCGTCTCATCCAGTAAGGGCGCCTCACCGTCCTGGATGCGTTTTATCTCTACATCTATCTCTTTTTTTCGCTGTTGCAGGTCTTCGATGCGCAACTGCGGATCGGTTTGGCTGCCAGCTACTATCTGCCGTAGGAGCTCGAAGACTGTCAAAAGACGTGACTCAGTGCCAACGAAGGCCCGCTGGGTAAGGCTTTCCAGCCAGGTCAGGGCCTTCTCGGTGGCCGGGGTCAAATCGAAATGGGCTTCATCCGAGCCGGGCGGGTAGTACTTGCGTAACCACCCGCGACCGTCTTGTGCCCATTCTTCCAGGTACTTGGAGGCCGATCGGGAAAAAACGTCCTCGCCCCGTGACTCCCTTAGTTGGAACAGCTCGTCCTCTAATTTGGCGGTTAACTCCGCCTGGGCGATGCCACGGATGTTGGGCACAACAAAGACGCGGTATAAAAAGCTGATAATGAGGGGCGCGTGGTCGGCTATCAAGAGTCGCCAAGCAGGATGGCTGCGGCGCATGGTCTCCAGGGTGTCATAATCCAGGGGGAGGCCTGTGCTCATGCGATGTCCCGACTGATTATCAGGGGTCATCTTTGGACCTCCTTACTCAGATTTAAATGGCCTATAACAGCAAAAAAACCTTATTATAAAACATTTGACATCAAATCCCAAAATCCTACTTTTCTTAAGAAGGATGTCTAACTGTTGCGGCTGAGCCAAAAAGCCCAAAAGCTGACGGAATTGCCTGACCGGAAATTGCTGTATATAATGACCATATCTGTTGGAAAGAAAAGACGCCCCTGTTGTGTGTGTAACTGCGCCACCGAAAAGTTCGAGGACTTCCACAGAGAACGATGGATTATTTTAGGAGATTTTTATGCGAGCTGATTCCTTACTTTTTTCCAAAAATTATGATATAATAGTTATATCTACGCTAGGTAGTAATACTGAAACTGCCGGGATATACTGAAAATAGAGGGAGGTGCCGATATGGAAAAACGAATCCGGGATGAGTTGAACATCCTTAAAGATATCATCGTGAACACCATTCCCGTGGAGCAGATATTCCTGTTCGGCTCCTACGCAAGCGGTACGCCGCATGCTGATTCAGACCTGGATATTTATGTGGTGATGTCAGAGAATACAGATCTTCGGGAAATTGACGCAATGAGGTTGATCCACAGAGCAATCCGGGATAAAAAAACAATGCCTGTGGATGTGATAGTCAGCAAAAAAAATAAGTTTAACCAACGCAAATCCACTCCCACCATTGAGCGGCAAATAGCCCAAGAGGGCATGGTGCTGTATGGATAAGCACACCCGCGCGCAGGAATGGCAAAGGCTTGCGGAAATGGATTTAAGCAGTGCCGAATATTTACTCAACATGCATCCTGTCCCTGTGAATTATCTGCTATCACTGCCATCAATCCGCCGAGAAATACCTTAAGGGTTATCTTGTTTTGCACGGTAT
>LADO01000021.1 GCA_000961595.1 Peptococcaceae bacterium BRH_c4b | reverse complement strand
GTGTAAGTCCCGTGAGGGATTCAGCTGACCGGTACTAATAGGTCGAGGGCTTGACCTGAAAAAGAATCAAACTAAAACCTAAATCGCTTTTGCAAATATATGTTTCTTATATCGCTGTGAAGTTTTGAAGGTGCACTTCTCAAGGTTCGAAATTCGAACAAGGGAAAAGCCTTAAGGGTCTTAATAAGACCAAAAAAATGCGAGGGTCTAACCTCGAACATCTAACATCGAACATAAAATTTTCCGGTGACCATAGCGAAGGAGGTACACCCGTTCCCATCCCGAACACGGTAGTTAAGCCCTTCAGCGCCGATGGTACTTGGGATTTATCCCTGGGAGAGTAGGTCGTCGCCGGAATAAATTTTAAAATGGGACATTCCTCTGCAAGAGGTGTGTCCCATTTCATTATTCCTCACGGTAACCCGTGAGGTTTTTAAATTATAGGGGACATTTAGGGACATTATTCGCCCTGTGGTTATAAAACCACAATACTTAATTCTATTATGGAATTCAGAAGGATTTAATCGGTAAAAACATATACCGCGAGGGGTATAAAAAATTATATTACACGCATAGTTTACCAAAATGCTGTGCCGGTGTTAAACTTGCTATTGACAAAAGGAGGTTGTGATGATATTTTTCATATATACCCCGTGGGGTATATATGGCTGGCCGAGTCTTGTTTTGCTGTAACGGCAGCTATTGTGAGCATTTATATTTACAACTGTATACCCTCTTGGGTATTATATCGTTACGCAAAGGAGAGAAGAGTTTATGCATTTTGGTACGGTATTGATTATCGGGGGAGTGGCCGCGGGGACAAAAACAGCGGCTAAGACTAAGCGTGAAAATCCGGACTTCAGGGTGGTAGTCCTTACCAGGGAAAAACACGTGTCATATGCTGGCTGCGGCCTTCCCTACTATATCGGGGACGTCATCAGGGAAGAAAAAGAGTTGGTGGTTAGGAAGCCGGAGGACTTCCGGACCGACAACGACATTGAGATTGTTACAGGCTTTGAGGCGGTAAATATTTTACCGGAAGCAAAAAAAGTTGTGGCACGGGACGTGTCGAGTTCGGAGGAGAGTGAGTTTAGCTATGACAAACTGGTTCTGGCCACCGGGGCCTCGCCGTTTATCCCGCCTGTACCGGGGGCGGGTTTGAAAAAAATATATACGGTTCGAACGGTTTCGGAAACACTGAAGATGAAAGAACTGATAAGCTCAGGCGGTGTTAAGTCCGCTGTAGTGGTTGGAGGTGGACTAATCGGCCTGGAGATGGCGGAAAACCTCTCCCATCGAGGTATTAAAACCACGGTGGTTGAGCTTGCCGGTCAGGTGCTGCCGCCCTATGATTATGAAGTGGCCCTGCATGTGGAGAACCATCTCAGGGAAAAAGGTGTGGAGGTTATCACAGGGACTGCCATTACAGGTTTTAAGGATAATGGCCTGGGTGGGGTATCAGCAGTCTTAACTGAAAAAGGAAGCATCGGGGCGGATATGGTGGTTTTGGCTGTGGGGGTACGGCCCAACGTGGAACTGGCCCGTAAATGCGGCATCGCACTGGGTTCAACCGGAGCCATTAAGGTAAATGATAAAATGGAGACCAATTTAAAAGACGTTTATGCTGTTGGGGACTGTGCCGAGAACTTAAATCTGATCACAGGGCATTCATGCTGGTATCCCATGGGTTCAACGGCCAACAAGACTGGTCGTGTAGCCGGGCAGAACCTCTCCGGGCCCGGACAGGATTCCATGCCAGGTGTGCTGGGGACCTCAATTGTAAAAGTTTTTGATATGCATGTGGCCAAAACGGGGCTGTCCGAAAAAGAAGCCGAGGCTCTGGCTTACGATGTGGAAACTGTGCTCGTACCGGCAAAGGACCGCGCCCACTACTTCCCCGGCAACCGGGAAATAATAACCAAGCTGATCGTGGACCGCGGCAGCAGGCGCGTGCTGGGCGGGCAGATTTTCGGCGAGGGAGTGGTTGATAAACCGGTGGATATTCTGGCTACCGCCATTTCTTTCGGCGCCACGGTGGATCAACTGGCCAAACTGGACCTGGCTTATGCTCCGCCTTTTTCATCGGCCATGAGCACCACCATCGTATCGGCCAACGTGATGATAAACAAACTGGCTGGAAAATTTATCGGAGTATCTCCGGGGGATTTGTTGAAGAAGAAGGAAGAGGGCGCCGTATTTTTGGATGTGAGAGAGCCGGAGGAATTTTTCCTCCGGGCCATACCGGATTCCGTTAACATTCCCCTGAAGAAACTGGCCGGTCATGCTGACGAACTGGCTAAAGAGAAGGAAATAGTGGTTATCTGCAAGGTTGGTTTGCGCTCCTATGCCGCCAATTTAAGACTCAAAAAAATGGGTTTCAATAGAGTTGGTATTCTTGAGGGGGGCATTTGTGCCTATCCCTACGAAACAGAATAGAAGGCCGTTGAAAAACTGCGCCTGGCTTTGTCAGGCTTGCCGTACAGTGCTCACGTACTATCAGTACGCTCCGCGCTGTCCGGCTACGCCTTTCGCGCCATGCTTGTTTTTGACCGGCCTTTGGAATGTTTTGCAATAGACTACGAGGAGGATATATTATGCCGGACAAAGTTATCAACGCCAAGGGCCTGCAGTGCCCGGGGCCTATTGTTCAACTGATGAAGGAAATGAAGGATTGCTTCCCCAAAGATATTATCTGCATTGAGGTAACGGATTACAGCTTCAAAAAGGATGTTGTAACCTGGTGCAGGAAAACCAATAATGAATTGTTATCAATAGAAGAACAAGAAGGGGTGTATCGGGCCAGGATAATGAAAAATTAGGTTATTGGCGGTTTAATTAGAACCGATATTGATTTTTAACCATATGACCTATAAAATTGTCCTGAGGTGTGCAGGTTATGCTGACGGTGAGACATGACAGGAAGTATAGCAAAATTGGTATCATGGGTGGCACATTTGATCCCATTCATTACGGTCACCTGGTGGCCGCCGAGGGTGCGCGCCACCATTTTTCCCTGGATAAGGTCATTTTTGTACCGGCCGCCCGCCCCCCGCACAAAACCCAAAGGGTAATCAGTGATCCTGAACACAGGTTGCAAATGACCTCGCTGGCCATAGCCAGCAACAGCAGGTTTGAGGTGTCTGACCTGGAGGTGGAGAGGGCCGGCCTTTCCTATACCATCGATACGGTGCGGGCCGTGTCGGAATTGTACAGTGGTGCAAAAATATATTTTATCACCGGGGCGGATGCGGTACTGGAAATACTGACTTGGCACAAGGTTGGTGAGTTATTGAAAATGGCTGTGTTTATTGCAGCCACCCGGCCAGGTTACAGGCTGGAAAGTCTTGCGGGGAATTTTCGGGGGGTTTTTGACAAAGTCAGGGGTAATATAGCCACCATGGAGGTACCTGCCCTGGCCATTTCTTCGACGGATATCCGCCGGCGGGTAAGGGAGGGCAGGCCTATAAAATACCTTTTACCCGAACCGGTGGAGAAATATATTATATCGACAGGTTTATACAGGTAAAACCGGCTTCCAGTATTTTCATTGTAATAGTGTTGTATTTGCATTATAATTATCACGTTACAATTTCATACATAGACAACGTCGTCGTTCATAAGGCAATGAAGCCCGGGTTATGATTCCGGGCTTTTATTTTTTACCCGGGAGGTTCGGTCATGAGAATAATCCTAGTTGCCTTTATTGCTGCTGCAGCGGTGGTAGTATTTCTTGTTCTGGCTATCGACAGCCGGATTGTGTTAGCAATTTTGAATGCAATGTTGATTTTATTGCTGGCGGCCCTGATGGTTAAATTATACAAAGCAAAAATAAATATGATTACCTCAGTGGCTGTACAAAGGGCTGCAGACTGGCAGGTATACCACGGGGCCACGGTGGAATCGTCCCTGCCTGCAGAGCATAGGGAGGTTCTCCTTGAAATAGGCAGGCTTTCCCAGCGGGCCAGGACTTTCGCCCGGGAAATTCACGTTACCGCCCATCAGGTTAGATCAGCCTCCCAAAAGATGGAGCATACGGTGCAGTCCGCAGGGGATATCAACAGCGTTTTTGCAGGTGTGCAGGAATTGGCCCAAAAGGTCCAGCGGGACGGCACTGAGTTTGAAGACGAACTCATGAATGGAACAAAGATTATTACCGAAAGTATGTTTACCTTGAATGGAGTATCGGCCACCATGGAGGAGATAACCATGGAGCAGCAAAAGGTCTCCAGTCAGGTGCACTCACTGTATGATGCCGTTGCTGTGGTAAGAGAGGTGGTCGCATCCATCGGCCAGATATCCTCCCAGACAAAGCTGCTGGCCTTTAACGCCACCATTGAGTCCGCCAGGGCTGGTACGTATGGCGCTGGTTTTAGCGTGGTAGCGAGGGAAATAACCAGACTGGCAGACCAAACTGAAGATGCCCTGAAAAATATAACCGGCTCTCTGGATAGGATTAGTAATGAATTCTTTCAGGTAGTGGAAAGTACGGATAAAGGACTGACTTCCGGCGAATCGGGAGTGCAAAGAATTATATCCGCCGCCGATATGCTCAAGGATTCCATAGATATGATGGGGAACATTAATGCCGGTGTTGTTGATGCTTACAGAGAAATAAGCGGCGGCTTGCAGGAACTGGCGGCGAAACTGGACGAAAGGGGCTCTGCCCTGGAGGACATCATTGACACCGGAAAACTGCTCCGGGGTGTGGCGGAAAATCTGGAGCAGGCCGTGAAGAATACTGATTTTAAATATACCGTAGATGACAGGTCAGTGAAGATTATGGAAAAAATAAGGGGGCTGCTGGAAAATCTGGCGGTTCAGCCGGAGATAACAGGTATGGATCCGGAACTACACGGCGGCAGGTTGCCCGGCGAGATGACATCGAATACAGAAATAGAGGCGATCTGGTCAAATGATCAAGAAGGTAATTTTGTTTTTTCCAGGCCGCCGGCAGGATTGCCCAATGCTTCCACCAGGGAATGGTGGCGCCGGGCTATTAAGGGTGAGGTATATTTATCCACGCCCTATATATCCGCCATCACCCGGAAGCCGTGTATAACGGTCTCGGTGCCGGTAAAATCTGGTGGGCAGGTAATAGGTGTTCTTGGAGCGGATGTGGGGCTGGAGGATGCTTAACTTAAAAGGGCCGTCCGTGCGCAAGCGGGCGGCCCTTTAAGGCAGGTAGTTACACTTAATAAGCATCAACATCAATCTGCCCGTTGCCAGTGGTTAGGCGGGCGGTCCCTTTGCCGCTGCCCAGGGTTAGCTTTCCGCTGGAATTAGCCGCGTCTTGACTGGCTACCCCGTTTTCCAGGCCGGAAATACTGCCTCGACGCGTTTCTGCCTCCAGGGTAAGGTTGGACTTCCTGGGCAGGCGGAATAAAATCCTGCCGTTGTCAGTATTCAGGTAATAGCTTTCGATCAGGGGGGCAGCCGAAATCAGCTCGATTTCACCCATGCGGGTGCTGGCTCTGACTTCTCCAGCGGGGTCTTCAATGTATATCCTGCCCATATCGGTGGAGGTGTCAATTTTACCGGTTACTTTCTTGACGTTTAGACTGCCCATTCTACTGGCAGCATTTATATCGCCCCGGGTGTCTTCTACGATAATTTCACCCATATCGGATTTCAGTTCCAGGTTGCCATCCATATGACTGGCCACAATCCTGCCCATTCTGTTATCAGCATTAATTGTCATACCGTTGGGTACCTGAATCTTAAAGTCGGTGGAGATATTGCTATTTGCGGGGGTATTGGCCTTGTCGACGTATATCCTGGTTATCTGCCCCTGCTCGATTACCACCTTAGCTGCTTCAGCCGCCGCTTTGGACCCGGACTCGGAGCTGGCCCTGCCGGTTATACGAGCGTAAACATGCAGCTTTCCGTCAGAACTGGGCTCCAGGTTTATTTCGCCCATGTTGCTTTCTATCCCCAGCCCTGAGCCTTTGGTCACGGTTACCGGTTCCGATTGCCACTCCCTGACATGCCTGTGGTTCTGGGCGAAGTTTACATTGTCAAGCAGGTTGCTGATGCCCAGTCCGCTGACGGCATTCGCCGCCGCTCCGGTCAGGATGAACAGTCCTATCAACAGCACGCTGGGAATGCTGAATTCGATTTCGCGGTCACCCCGGGCAGCCCGCCGGATAAAATATTCCACACCAAGTCCTATGAGCAGCAGGGGCCACATTTTCCAGACAGTTTCCGGGGATTTAATCCCGCCTAAATTGTATGCCAGCATACCCGTTCCCAGCGCCACCAGACCCAGGGCCAGGGTTATGGTGCCAACCTTAATCTTCGGGTTTTTGGTTTCCATTATCGTCTGCCCCCTTTCCCTTTTGTCCTGCGTTCCGGTACAGAATATAGATTCCGATGCCGACGATCAGCAGCGGGGGGAACACGTTTCTTATAAAGCCATATGGAATTACGTAGGGTATAAAATTGTTTGCCAGTGCCATTATACCCAGCAGGATAAGTATTGCACCTATAATATTGCTTTTGTTTTCCCATAATCCCCAGTCAAATAATTCCTTATCCTCAACGTGGTAGCCCTGGTTAATCCTTTTAACGAATTGTTGGGTGTCAAAAACCGTGTAGAAGAATATCACGGGTAGCACCAGGGCGGTTAACACATCCATTTGTAACATAGCGCTGAAGAATATTGTTCCGAAAAAAACTAGCATGGCCTGCAGACCCCGCTTCATCAGCCCCAGGTACAGGTATCCGCACCCGGGGATCAGGGAAAGTATGAAGGCTATAAACCGGCTTTTGTTTTCCATACTTTCCGGTATGGAGGCCACCTTTTTTTCCAGACACGTCCTGCAATAATTTTTTTCACCCAGGGTTACTATACACTGGTCGCAAACCGGCTGCCGGCAGACTTTGCAAATGTCCACCGCTTCCAGTTCGCTGTGGTTGATGCATTTCATTGATCCTAATACCTCTCTTTCAGTAAGGTGCCGTTCAGGTTCTCTATATTGGTGCAAGCTTTATTCAGCGCATCTCCGGAGTAGTGCACATAGCTCCTGAAAGCCAGATCCAGTTTATTCCCGGCGCTGATTATGTGCTGGTTATCAAACCAGGAACCCCCGTACCAGAATACCCCCAGGGTGACCGCAGCTGCTAGGGCCAGGTCCCGCAGGGTTCCCCATCCTCTACGAGAAAAGGAACTTTTCTTGTGAATTCGGGATGGTAGCGTATTGGTCCATGCTTTATTGAAGAAAGGATCGCCGGTCTTTTCATGTTCCCGGCCTTCTATGGCCGCCATTACCCCATCCAGGAAATCGGGCGGGGCTAACCGGGAGGGCAACTGCCATAAAAGTAAATTCACTTCCCGTAGTTCTTCCATCTCCCTGCTGCAGTCGGGGCAGTCAGACAGGTGTAACGCTATTTCCCTCTCTTCATAACATGGGCAATCTCCGGCCAGGTATTGTGCCAGTTTCTCTTTTACATGAATGCAGTTCACAGTCATCACCTCCCGCCAGGTATTCTTTCAGCATGTTCTTGGCCCGATTTATCCTGGTTGCTACGGTTTTCACCGGGATACCCATGATTTCCGCAATGTCCTGGTAACTCAATTGTCGGTAATGCTGCATCAGTAGCGGCAGGCGGTAACTTTCCGGCAGTTCCTGTAGTGCTTTTTGCAGCTGGGCCAGCTTTTCTTGCTGGATTAGTTGCTGCTCGGGGTTGGACCAGCTTCCGGAGGGAATTTCCCCGGCACTCCCGCTTTCGGGGTGGTGTTCAGGTAAAAGGTAATACTTTTCCCTTTTGTTTTTTCTTAGAAAATCCAGGCAATGGTTGGTTGCTATTCTGTATAGCCACGTGCTGAACTTTGACTCTTGCCTGAATTTATCAAGGGAACGGAAAGCTTTGATGAATATTTCCTGGGATATATCCCGGGCATCTTCCTGATTGTGAACGATCCGGTATACAAGGTCGAATATCTGGTGCTGGTAGCGCTCCACCAGCAGGCTATACGCACCGGTATCACTATGTATGGTTTTGTATACAAGAAGCTCGTCCGTTGCCGCCGACATTTTACCTCTCCTTAACCGCCTCTGTAATCTTAGACGGAATCACAGTGCAAATTACTTCATTAAAAATATAAAAATATTCCCCATAATCTTTACATAAATTATAATGATTCAAAAGCATGTTATTAAACTATTCCAAAATAAATTCTATAGCCAGATTTGGTAAAATCTTTGTTTTGCGTTAGCTGCATCAGCCCTTTTTGTTTTGCAAATAATACAAGTATTAAAGCAGCTATGAAAGAGGTGAATCTTTTGGTGCGTACCCTATATGTGGGTAACCTTCCCTGGGCTACCAAGGCGGAAGATCTAGAGGAATCATTTTCCCGGTACGGTGAAGTAATAAGCAGCCGGGTGATTACCGACCGGGAGACCGGGCGCTCCCGCGGTTTTGGTTTTGTTGAGGTGGGTGACGATGATGCAGAGAAAATAATAGCAGCGCTGAATGGGGCGGAATTAAACGGCAGGCCGATAACGGTTAACGAGGCCAAGCAGCGTGAGGAAAGAATGGGATAATTCAGTACAAAGGAACCTCCGTATAAAAGGAGGTTTTCTTTTTGTTCTGTGTTCAAAGGAAATCGACTTAATATCACGAAAATTTATCAGTATAGAGAATGGGTACAGCTAAAGGGACCCAGATGGAAGGACTGAAGCGGAGGTCAAAGTTGGACAGGGAAAAAATAATCAATATATTACGTAGCACAATGCCGGAAAAGAGATTAAATCACTCACTGCAAGTGAGTGAAACCGCGGCACACCTGGCCATGAATTATGGCTGTGATCCAGGTCGGGCAGCTCTGGCAGGCCTGCTGCACGACTGTGCCAGGGACCGGAGCGATGAAGAACTTTTAAGTCTGGCCGGTGAATACGGCATAAACATTTCCTTCGTGGAAAGCCGGTGCCCGCTTATATTGCACGGGCCGGTGGGGGCAGCTCTATGCAGGGATCGTTTTGGTGTAGATGACAAAGAGGTTATCCGGGCCGTGGCCTTGCATACCACCGGCTCCCCTGAGATGAGCCTGTTGGAAAAGGTAGTTTATATCGCTGACAAAATTGAGCCGGGACGGCGTTATGACGGTGTGGCCGTGCTCCGTGAAGCAGCCCGCAGGGGTCCCGATGAAGGTCTGGTTGCCTGTCTGGCGCATTTCATGTATTATTTGATCAATAAAGGAGAAATAATTCACCCGGATATGGTTAGCGCATGGAATATTATGGCTCTTAAGGTAGCCGGCAGGAACTTCTGAGCATGCTCCGAATATATTATAAAAAACCAATAATCAAGGAGGAGTGGCGATTGTCGTTAGATCCACAGACACTGGCCGGTATTGCCGTACAGGTTGCTGAGGACAAGAAGGCCTATAATATCACCATGTTGGATATCAGCAAGATTTCCATCATTGCCGACTATTTCATTATCTGCAGCGGGAGATCATCTGTTCATGTACAGTCTATTGCAGAGGGCATCGTAGAAGCCCTGACGGAGGACTTCGGCCTGAAACCCCGCAAAGAAGGATTTAAGGAAGGGCGATGGGTGCTTTTGGACTTTGGTGACGTGGTAGTACATGTTTTTCAGGATGACGAACGGCACTTTTATAATCTGGAACGTCTGTGGGGCGATGCGCCTGTGGTGGAGATGTCGGCCCATTAAATCGGGGACATTCCTTCTTGAAGGTGTGTAACCGTTCCTATTTAGGCATCCCTCCCGGATTTAATAAGGAGAAAGGGATATAGTGAACCCAGGAAGGTGTGTCCCCTTTCCTTAATTGTTGTCGTTGACAACACAAATGCGCATATTTTATAATTGGTATTGTCAAAATAGAGGAACAACATTGATGGGGAGTAGTAAGCAGGCGCGTATTTTGCAGAGAGCCGCCGGTTGGTGTAAGGCGGTAAAGACGTGCTGATGAACTCGCCTCTGAGTTGGTCGGAGGAATAGGTACTCCGATTCGGTGGTAACCGTTAACAACACACACGAGTGGGTAAAGTTATGGGGCTGTGGCGCAGAGGGAGCGCGCTTCCTTGGCATGGAAGAGGCCGCGGGTTCGATTCCCGCCAGCTCCACCAGGCAATAACTTACCAACAAGGGTGGTACCGCGGGTATATTACTCCCGTCCCTTATTGAGGACGGGAGTTTTTATTAGGAGGATCATGAATTGAAAGAACGCTATGATTTCAAGGAAATTGAAGAAAAATGGCAGAAGTCCTGGGAGGCGGAAAATCTGTACGAGGTGCAGGACTTCAGTGACCGCCCGAAATATTACTGCCTGGAAATGTTTCCCTACCCCTCGGGGAAGCTGCACATGGGGCACGTCCGGAATTATTCCATCGGTGATGTGGTGGCCCGCTTCAAAACAATGCAGGGACATAACGTGCTGCATCCCATGGGCTGGGACGCCTTCGGGCTGCCGGCGGAAAATGCCGCCATCAAGCACGGCAACATGCACCCCGCAGAATGGACCTACGAAAATATCAAAACCATGCGGGAGCAGCTTAAACAATTAGGTATCAGTTATGACTGGAACAGAGAGATAGCCACCTGCCACCCGGGCTATTACAAATGGACCCAGTGGCTTTTTATTCAGTTATACAAGCACGGGCTGGCCTATAAAAAGAAAGCGGCGGTGAACTGGTGCCCCTCCTGCGCCACCGTGCTGGCCAACGAGCAGGTTAAGGAGGGCGCCTGCGAACGTTGTAAAACCGGCGTGGAAAAACGCGAGCTGGAGCAGTGGTTCTTTAAAATTACCAGCTATGCGGACCGCCTGCTGGACGATATCAGCCTGCTGGGAGGCTGGCCGGAAAAGGTCAAGATTATGCAGGAGAACTGGATAGGCCGCAGCGAGGGGGCGGAAATAAACTTTCCCATCGAGGGGCTAGAGGAGAGCTTTACCGTTTTTACCACCCGGCCGGACACTGTTTTCGGCGTTACTTACATGGTGCTGGCGCCGGAGCACCCCCTGGTGGAAAAAATAATCAGCGGCAAACCCCAGGCCGCAGAAATTAGGGAATTCGTAAACAAGGTAAGGAATTTAAGTGAGATTGCCCGCACCGCCACGGACGCGGAAAAGATAGGCTTTTTCACAGGCGGATACTGTATTAACCCTTTAACCGGCGAAAAGGTGCACATACTGGTGGCCAACTATGTGTTGCTGGAATACGGCACCGGCGCGGTGATGGGCGTGCCCGCCCATGACCAGCGGGACTTTGAATTTGCCAGGAAATACAATCTGCCCATCAGAATAGTTATTCAGCCGGAAGGGCCGGATCTTGATCCGGAAACCATGGCCGGGGCTTATACCGGTGAAGGCAGAATGGTTAATTCCGGGCCTTTTAATGGCACTCCCAATGAAGAGGGAATTGCGAAAGTAATAAAATATCTGGAAGAAAAAAATACCGGGCGGGGAGTAATTAATTTCCGTTTGCGGGACTGGCT
The DNA here is from genome assembly GCA_000961595.1 of Peptococcaceae bacterium BRH_c4b. Classification (GTDB taxonomy): domain Bacteria; phylum Bacillota; class Desulfotomaculia; order Desulfotomaculales; family Desulfocucumaceae; genus Desulfocucumis. Next base: position 73,770 of record LADO01000021.1, on the reverse strand, counting down.
GATTTCCAGGCAGCGCTACTGGGGTGCTCCCATACCAATGATTTACTGTGACCACTGCGGGGTGGTTCCCGTGCCCGAGCAGGATTTACCGGTACTGCTGCCCGGGAACGTGGAATTTAAGCCCACTGGCCGCTCACCCCTGGCGGATAGCCCGGATTTTGTGAATACCACTTGCCCCGGGTGCGGCAAGCCTGCACGCCGGGAAACGGATACCATGGACACCTTCATGTGTTCTTCATTTTATTATTACCGTTACACCAGCCCCCGGGAAGAAAACGCGGCCTGGGACCGGGACAAGGTAAACAACTGGCTGCCCGTGGACCAGTACATTGGGGGTGTGGAGCACGCCATACTGCACCTGCTCTACTCCCGGTTCTTTACCAAATTCCTGTACGATATCGGACTGGTTAAAAACATCGAGCCCTTCACCAACCTGCTCACCCAGGGCATGGTGCTGAAGGACGGCACCAAAATGTCCAAGTCCAAGGGGAATGTGGTGAGCCCGGAAGAAATAGTGGCTTCCTACGGGGCGGATACAGCCCGCCTGTTCATACTCTTTGCAGCCCCGCCGGAGCGCGACCTGGAGTGGAGCGACCAGGGGGTGGAAGGCAGTTACCGCTTCCTGCACCGGGTGTGGCGGCTGGTGGCCCCCCTGGCGAATGACCTGCTAAAGGCCCCGCCCAGGCCTGAAGGGAAACTGGTGGGGGTTAACCGGGAGATGCGGCGACTTACCCATGCCACCATCAAAAAGGTGACCGAGGACGTGGGCAGCCGCTTTAATTTCAACACGGCGGTGAGCTCCATCATGGAACTGGTAAACGGGTTATATCAGTTTAAGGAGGTGCCGGAAAGCGACCGGGACCCCGCCGTGCTGAGGGAGGCGGTGGAACACATGTTAATCCTCCTGGCACCCTTCGCCCCGCATATTTCCGAGGAGTTGTGGCGAGGCACCGGGCATGGGGAAAGTATCCACAAACAGCCCTGGCCGGAGTATGACCCGGCTGCCATAGTGGAGGACGAAATAACCATTGTTGTACAACTCAACGGCAAGGTCCGGGAAAGGATGCTGGTGCCGGCGGGCATTAGCGCGGAAGAAATGAAAAAGCTAGTGCTGGAACAGCCTAAAGTGCAGAATATGATTGAGGGCAAGCAGGTGGTCAAGGTTGTTCCGGTACCGGGAAAATTGGTAAACATCGTGGTCAAGTAGCATCTTCTGACCCCACTCCAGCGGTGGGGTTTATTATAGGTAAGCAAGGTAAGTAAGTACGGTAAGTAGGTACCGGGCAACTACCCTGAAAATCGTATTTTCATCTTCTGATGGTGCCGTGTCAGCGGCATAGGTGTTTAAGTTATTAAGCATTAAGTTAAAATAACAAAAGGGGCTGTGCCAAAGCTAGTTTGGGGCAGCCCTTTCTTTTTGCTAGGAGAAGTTTTGCACTGATCCCTATGGCAGGCCAGGGAATATCTTATTAGTGGGTTGTGAATCGTTCGACTAGCTCATTGGCCGGTTTTATGTTTGTGAAATAATCGACGTTACAGGCACATGGTAGTGACCAGTATTTTGGCGTTTCAAAGCCATGTGCTTTATTTATCACCGGGCTGGCAATAATATATAATAAATCAATTTAAATACGGTGATCAAAAAGGTTACTGGAGGGAGTGAAAAAAATGGCACGGTCCGCTAATATAGCCTGCAGTTATTTCAATGTAGTGAAACAGGAGAAGAAAAATGAAAACATAAGTGATAGACTGGTAGGTGCTGTAAATGAGAACTATGCCACCTTAAGTGAATGGAACAGCGCAACAATAGACCGGCATACCGGAGTCTCTCTTTTGGAAAGGTTTAAAAACAATTACAGCACCTTAATGCAATGGTAGTGTTTACGTTATTCTTCCGTTAAAATGGATTGAGGATAGGGGATTGGAATGTGGTTTAGGGTAAATTATTCATAAATACAAAAGGTTAAATAACAATCCCCGCCGTTTGCAGCGGGGATTGTTATTTAACCTGGATATTATCATCTGGTTCGGGTACCGACCAAATACCATTTGTAAATAAATTTGTGTCACAAATTTTCATCTTTGATCCAGTTTATAAACCTTGATTATTCAGGTATCCTTCCAAGTGTAATGGTTTTTTACTTGACAGGAAGAGGACGCTGTATTAAAATCAAATCTGTTAAGTATTCTTCCTTGATATTTTGCGGCGTTTGGCGGAGGCATTATGGAAAAGCTGGCCATGATAAATTTGCTATATGATTTTTACGGTCAGTTGCTGACCGAGCGCCAGCGGCGTTTTGTGGAGTTGTATTACGGAGACGACCTCTCCCTGGGGGAAATTGCGGAACAGTTCGGTGTCAGCAGACAGGCCGTATACGACATATTAAAAAGATCAGAGCAATCCTTAACGGATTATGAAAACAAGCTGGGACTTGTGTCCAGGCACATGGATAACCGCCTGCTTTTGGGGCAGGCGCTGGAATTGCTGGAAAGCGGCCCTGAGAAACTGCCGGAGGTAAGAAAAATATTAACAAGGGTCATGGCTACGGAAGAGGAATGAAAGGAGGGCACAACCTTGGTTTTTTCGGGATTGGCTGAAAAACTCCAGGAAACATTCCGTAAATTGAAGGGCAAAGGCAGGCTTACCGGGGAAGATGTTGACGAGGCCCTGAAGGAAGTGCGGCGGGCCTTGCTTGATGCCGATGTTAATTTTAAGGTGGTCAAGGATTTTCAGCAGCGGGTCAAGGAGCGGGCTGTTGGTTCCGATGTGCTGACCAGCTTGACCCCGGGGCAGCAAGTAGTAAAAATTGTACATGATGAGCTTGCCGGGCTCATGGGCGGGGTTCAGAGCAAAATTAACCTGGCCCCTAAGCCTCCCACCGTTGTTATGATGGTGGGCCTGCAGGGTGGCGGGAAAACCACTACCTCCGCCAAGCTCGCCAACATGCTCAGGAAGAGCGGCAGGCGGCCGCTCCTGGTGGCGGCGGATATTTACCGCCCGGCTGCCATAAAGCAATTGCAGGTATTGGGATCACAGTTGGATGTTCCCGTGTTTTCCATGGGGGACAGGAACAGCCCGGTGGATATCGCCAGGGCCGCACTGGAGAATGCCGTTACCAACAACAGGGATCTGGTAATTATAGATACAGCCGGCAGACTGCATGTAGATGATGAGCTTATGTCGGAGTTGGAGGCTGTCAAGGCAGCGGTCAAGCCCCATGAAATATTGCTGGTGGTGGATGCCATGACCGGCCAGGTGGCGGTGAATGTGGCGGAAACATTCAACCAGCGGCTGGGGCTCGATGGTGTGGTGTTGACCAAACTGGACGGCGACACCAGGGGCGGGGCGGCTCTATCCATTAAGGCCGTGACCGGTTGCCCCATTAAATTTGCCGGAGTGGGCGAAAAACTGGATGCCATAGAACCCTTCCACCCAGACCGGATGGCCGACCGTATCCTGGGCATGGGGGACGTTATGACCCTCATAGAGAAGGCTCAGTCTAATTTTGATTCCGAACAGATGGAAAAATTAAATAAAAAAATTCGGGCGGCGGATTTTACCCTGGAGGATTTTATGCAACAGATCCAGGAAGTGAAAAAACTGGGGCCGCTGCAGCAAATCATCGGCATGATACCCGGTCTGGGCAGTGCCAAGAAGCTTAAGGAACTGGGCGAGATTGACGACAAAGAACTGGTTTACGTGGAGGCCATTGTCAAATCCATGACGCCCTGGGAGCGGAGGCACTCCCATGAAATAAGCGGCAGCAGGAAAAAACGCATAGCCAGGGGCAGCGGTACCTCCGTCCAGGAGGTAAACCGGTTGCTGAAACAGTTTGAGCAGACCAAAAAAATGATGAAACAGTTCACTGATATGGAGAAGAATATTAAAAAGGGCGGTAAAATGGGCATGAATCCATTGCTGGGGCTGGGTAAAAAGGATCTATTCTAGGAGGCCGTTGAAAAACTGCGTCTGGCTTTGTCAGGCTCGCCGTCCAGTGCTCACGTACTATCAGTACGCTCCGCGCTGTCCGGCTTCTCCTTCCGCGCCATACTTGTTTTTGAACGGCCTCTGCATGACTGATTTTGGAATTTTTGCATGATACATGTTAAGGTAAGGGGACACACCTTCTTGGGTTCGCTATACTACTTTCTTCTTAACAAATTCGCGAAGGAATGTCCCCCAATTAAATTAAGGAGGTGAAATGCAGTGGCTGTTAAAATCAGATTGAGAAGAATGGGTGCCAAGAAAAACCCTTTTTACAGGATAGTGGTGGCTGATTCCCGTTCTCCCAGGGACGGTCGGTTTATTGAGGAAATTGGCTACTACGATCCGTTGAAAGATCCGGCAGTAATTAAAATTGATGAAACCAAAGCCACGGATTGGCTTAAAAAGGGAGCCCAACTGACCGACACCGCGCGCGCGCTGTTCAGTAAGGCAGGCTTGCTGGCCAAGCCCGCTCCTGCCGGAGACGGTCAGTAGTATATACAGGAGGGTTCTGACCGATGAGGGAAGTAGTAGAAATACTGGCCAAAGCCTTGGTGGATAATCCTGATAAAGTTTCGATCAACATGGTGGAAAGGGAGAAGTCCTTTCTGATTGAGTTAAAAGTGGCCCCTGAGGATATGGGAAAGGTAATAGGCAAGCAGGGGCGCATCGCCAAGGCAATTCGTACAGTGGTAAAGGCCGCTGCCACCAAGCAAAAGAAAAAGGTTATCATTGAGATCATATAATATAATTTTCACTTTGCATGCGGGCTTACTCCGTTATGCCTGATAAAAAAGGGAGCTCAATGCTCCCTTTCTGATATTTTACGACAAACCACCGCATAAAGAAGTCACAACAATCTTCACGGAGTAAATTATTAGGATAGGTGGTAAGTGGTATGGAAAGCATCACTATCACCCGCCCGGTGATAATAAAGGTTAAGGTTACTGCTGATTATAAAAAAAAGGTGGCCACAGAACTGCAGGAGGCCGTTGCTCGGCTTGACATGCAGCTCCAGCACCTGGACTTTCAGTCCCGACGGTTGCTGGCCGAACTGGAGAAGCGTAATCCCCAGGGCATTAACGCGGCCAGGCAGCATTTGGACAAGGAGCGGGCCGTAAAACTGGAAACAAGACAGAAACTTATGGACAGGTTAAAGGAAACCGCTAAAATGGCTGAGGGTGATGAGGTGATCCATGGCCAGGCGGAAAGTATTGCGGAAATAAAGATGGGGGACGACTGGCTGAAGTTTATGAGCGTGGAAGTGGTTGTGCAGGACGGATTAGTGATTGAAATAAGGCAGGGGGGCATCCGGGGTGCTGAGCGTGACTGAACAATACATAACTGTCGGTAAAATTGTTAATACCCAGGGCAACCGGGGTGAGTTAAGGATTTACCCCCTGACTGATTTTCCGGAGCGCTTTTTAGATATGGAAAAAATACTGGTGGAACTGCAAGGGAAGGCCCAATATTATCATATAGAGGCCGCCAGGCTATATAAAAAATTTGTAATTATCAGGTTCCGGGAGGCTGCCGATATGACCTCCGCAGAAAAGCTAAAGGGCGGCCTTTTAAAGGTAACCAGGGAAGAACTGGTGAACCTCCCCGGGGACAGTTACTATATCTTTGATTTAATCGGTCTCCAGGTTTTTAACGGGGCAGGAGATGCTCTGGGCACCCTGGAAGATGTTATCCATACCGGGGCCAACGATGTATACGTGGTTGCCCGGGAAGGCGTCCCCCCCTTGCTGGTGCCTGCCTTAAAAAGCGTGGTCAGGGAGATTGACCTTCCAGGAAAGAGGATGGTCGTGGAGATGCCCGGGGAGGAGTAAACAGGGTGCCGTGACGGTGTTACGTAATGTAGCTTTCGTAATAAACGCTGTAACTATGGTGGTTTTGTAGAAGCACTTCAGATACTCGGAGGTTGTTCCCTTTGCATATTGACATATTAACTCTTTTTCCGGAGATGTTTGCCGGCCCGTTTGATATCAGTATGCTTGGCCGGGCCAGGGATACGGGTCTTTTATCCATGGATTTTATCAATATACGGGATTTTTCCCAAAACAAGCACCATACCGTGGACGATACCCCTTACGGTGGCGGAGCGGGCATGGTTATGGCCGCAGAGCCTATATTTGAAGCCGTAGAACGGCTAAAGTCTTTACGTTCAGAGACAGGAAGGCTCATTTATCTAAGTCCTGCCGGCAGAAAGCTGAACCAGCAGATAGTCCGTGAGCTGTCGGAGGAAAAACATCTCATGCTGATTTGTGGGCATTATGAGGGCGTCGATCAGCGGGTGCGGGACGCCCTAGTGGATGATGAAATTTCCATAGGTGACTATGTGCTCACCGGGGGGGAATTGCCTGCCATGGTACTGGTGGATGCGGTTGTCCGGCTAATCCCAGGGGTGCTGGGGGAGACTGCTTCCGCAGAGGAGGAGTCCTTCAGTGACGGGCTGCTGGAGTATCCCCACTACACCAGGCCCAGGGAGTATGTGGGCATGCCGGTGCCGGAGGTGCTGTTAAACGGTCACCACGAGCAAATCCGTCTCTGGCGGCGCAGACAGTCCCTTTTGAGAACCCTGCAGAGCCGCCCGGATCTCCTGGCAGATGCGGACCTCACGGAGGAAGATAAATATATACTGAAAGGGATAGTAGTGGAATTGGAGAAACTGGGGCTGCCTGAGAGTATCGAGAAGAAAAAAAGACGTAAATAACGGCTGGGATGCATGGCATCACCGGCCGTTATTAATTTCAATGCCAGATTCCGGCTATTATTTTACCATAACTACCTTTTGCATTTTATCCCCGGGCTTGATATGGTCAACTATGTCCATTCCCTTGATCACCCTGCCGAATACTGCATATTGCCCGTCTAGTGAGGAGGCATCTTTTTTCAAAATATAAAACTGGGAGCCAGCTGAGTCCGGGTCGCTGCTGCGGGCCATGGCTAATGCGCCTCTGGTATTTTTTAGCAGCGGGTTGGTTTCCAGTTTTATAGTCCAGCCAGGACCACCGGTGCCGTTGCCCTTGGGGTCGCCCCCTTGTATGACCCAGTCCTCCACCCTGTGGAAGGTTAGTCCATCGTAAAATTTGCTGATGACAAGCTTTTCAAAATTACCCACGGTAATGGGCATTAGTTCGGGGTAAACCTCCAACTCAATATCGCCTTTGGCAGTGCTGATGATGATCCTGTCTTTCTTGGTTTTGCTAAGGTCCGATTGCTGTTTTTTGTTGTGGTTTGTTGTTCTTTATCCTGCAGGTATGAGCTGTAACCTATTGCCCCTGCAAGCCCCAGGGTAAATACAACGATTAAAACAAGAGCCAGCTTTTTTTGTGGGGAGGAGAACACCTGTGCCTTATTTTTTTGGCGACCATATATATAACCTCCGTTGAAAAATATGAATAATGATTTATTCGACGCAGCTGTCGTATTTCCTATTATGAAAACACTGGTCTCATGTCAATATTGGGGTTATGATAGAATCAGTTGATGTAAGGCCGTATGGTCAGATATCCGTGAACGGAGGAAAATAAATGATCGCAGAAGTAATTTTCACCGGAACGGAACTGTTGCTGGGGCAGATATTGAACACCAATGCACAGTTTTTACAAATGGAATTGTCATCCCTGGGCATTGACCTCTATTATCAGGTTACCGTGGGTGACAATTTGCAGCGCTGCGTCTCGGCCATCAGGCAGGCAGCCGGGCGTTCCGACATGGTAATTGTGGGCGGCGGGCTGGGTCCCACGGAAGATGATATCAGCCGGGAAGCTTTGGCCAGTGCCCTGCAGCTTGAATTGGTACAGGACCCCGGCGCTCTGCAAATAGTGAGAAGGTTTTTCGAGCAGAGAAATATTCCCCTTTCCCGCAACAACCTCAAACAGGCTCTGGTGCCGGCGGGAGCAAGGGTGCTGGATAATCCGGTGGGCACAGCACCTGGAATAATTCTGGAGCGACAGGGTAAAACGTATGTACTTTTGCCGGGACCGCCCAACGAATTCAAAAGAATGATAAATGATCTGGTAATGCCTTTTTTGAAAGAAAAGCTAGCCGGCCGGACGGCTGTCATAAAATCCAGGGTGCTGAAATTTTGCGGTATTGGAGAGTCATTGCTGGATGAAAAACTTAGCGACCTGCTGAAGAGCACCAATCCCACCCTGGCGCCCACCGCCAATTTTTACGAGGTGCATTTAAGGATAACCGCCAAGTCTGTTAATCAGGTCGAGGCACGGGAATTGATTGACGCCATGGAAGAAAGGGTGCGGGAACGGCTGGGTTCGTACGTTTTCGGTAAGGATAAGGAAACCCTGCCCGGGGCGGTGGCGGACGCAATCCGGGAAAATAGTAAAACTATAGCCGTGGCCGAAGGCATCTCCGGTGGTGAACTATCCGCACTGTTGACGACAGCGCCTGGAGCAGGCGGTTTTTTTAAGGCCGGTATAGTGGCAGGGGATTACGGACACATAAGGGGGGCCGGAATCGAATGGAACGCTATTCCCGGTGATCAAAGGGAAAAGCTGAAAACTCTGGCCAAAACATTAAGGGAGCAATTTGACTGCCAAATAGGTGTGGCAGTTGGCGGCGTGTCAGAAGATGAAGTTGATAAAGCTGCAAACGATTATAAATTTTTTGTGGCAGCCGATATTGAGGGCACAGTAATGGGCAAAGAATTGATCCTTTTGGGAGGGGAGCGGATTGAAGTTGCCCGCCGTGCCGCCACCGTCGTCCTGGTGCTGCTTTGGCGCTATCTGCAGCAGGGCGTGAAGTTCTAGGAGGCCGTTGAAAAACCTTTTTTTACTCAATAACAATAATACCCGCAGGATTATTAGCTAATGTTGTAGAATTTTCATACAAAATCTCGACTGGAAAAGGGTGCCATGTATTAGCTCTATGCATACTGTTTGGCGGTGTTGTTGATTTCGCCCTATTTCCCAGTCTTTCCGGGGTGTATATAATGCAAATGAATGAATATAATCTGGAGTTTAAGCCAAAATCAAAAAAAAGCTTAAACTCAAACGACTTGCTGCGTCTAATTTTCGGTTATGTAGCAAGAATAGCCAACGAGAAAAATCTGGACAATTTGCTTATGTTAATGGCGGATATGGGTAAGGAAATGATTATGGCCGACCGCTGCTCCCTGTGGATCCTGGACAGGGAAAAAAATGAGCTGTGGACCAGAGTGGCGCACGGTGTCAACGAAATTAGGATCCCCGCCAATTCCGGACTGGTGGGACATTCCATAGCCAGTGAACAGCAGTTGTTTATTGACGACGCTTATAAAGACAACCGGTTTAATCCCGACGTGGATAAAAAGACCGGCTACCGGACTCAGGCTATCATCGTCATTCCTTTTAGAAACAGTGAGGGTGAAATTATCGGGGCCTATCAGGCCATCAACAAAATGACTCGTTCAAAAAAATTTACTGCCAAGGATTTGGAGTACTTAACGCTGGCTGCTTCCTATTCGGGCAACTCTTTGGAATCAACTTTGTTAAACCTGGAAATTGAAGAAACCCAAAAGGAAATAATATTTACCATGGGGGAAATCGGTGAAAGCAGGTCTAAAGAGACCGGCAATCATATCAAACGGGTAGCCGATTATTCGAAGATACTGGCCTTAAAATACGGCATGGACGATAATGAGGCGGAATTATTAAAGATAGCCTCGCCGATGCATGATATCGGCAAGGTTGCCATATCGGATTCCATATTAAAAAAGCCGGGCAAGCTGACCGACGAGGAATTCGACACCATGAAAAGTCATACTGAAGTGGGCTATAACCTTTTAAAGGGCTCCAGCAGAAAAATATTGAAAGCAGCTGCCATCGTGGCCCGGCAGCATCATGAAAAGTGGAACGGCAGGGGCTATCCGGATGGGGTAAAGGGAGAGGATATTCATATATATGGCAGGATAACCGCTATTGCAGATGTATTTGACGCCCTGGGCAGTGACCGGTGCTACAAAAAGGCCTGGGAACTGGACCGTATTTTAAATCTTTTTAAAGAAGAGCGGGGTAACCATTTTGACCCGTTACTGGTGGATCTATTTATAGATAACATAGGAGAACTGGTTCATATACGGGATGCTTACAGTGACGTATATGGTGAATAGTCTGTGATAAGGTCCCATTCTGTCTTGAAAATTTACGGTGGTAGCCGTCAACATTTAGAAAATAACCCTGCCGTAATGGATTCCTATCAGGATACCCCCTGTTTCTCCCTGCGGTATTGTACTGCTTCCCCCAGATGGGCAGCCTCAACCCTTTCGCTTCCGGCAAGGTCCGCCACTGTCCGGGCCACCTTGAGTATACGATCATGGCTGCGGGCGCTTAATTTTAATTGCTTGAATACCGATCTTAAAAGCTCCCTGGCATCCTGGGTGAGATTGCAGTATTTTTTTACCCGGGCTCCGCTCATCATGGCGTTGCAGTAGATATCGGTACCCCTGAAACGCTCCCTTTGTAGTGTCCGGGCAGTCTCAACCCTTTTCTTGATGGCAGCGGAAGATTCCGCAGGCTGCTTTTCAGCCATTTCTTCAAAAGTCACCCTGGGCACGTCTATGACAATGTCAATCCTGTCCAGCATTGGCCCTGAGATGCGCCCGATGTAGCGTTGTATCTGCAGTGGTGTACAGCTGCATTCCTTGACGCTGTCGCCGTAATACCCGCACGGGCAGGGATTGCATGACCCGGCCAGCATTAGCCGGGCGGGATAGCTTATGGAGGCGTTAACTCTGGAGATGGTCACCGTTCCATCCTCCAGGGGCTGGCGCAGGGCCTCCAGGGCGTTCTTGGGGAATTCCGGCATTTCATCCAGAAATAATATGCCGTTATGAGCCAAGCTTATCTCCCCTGGCCGGGGATATTTGCCCCCACCCACCAGGGCCACGGAAGATGCGCTGTGATGCGGCGCTCTGAATGGTCGTACGGACACCATGGACTGCCCTGGTTTCAGCAGGCCGGCCAGGCTGTATATTTTGGTGGTCTCCAGTGCTTCCTCAAAGGTGAGGTCAGGCATTATGCCCGGCATGCAGCGGGCCAGCAGAGTTTTTCCGGAACCGGGGCTGCCCATCATCAAAAAGTTATGTCCCCCGGCTGCAGCTACCTCCAGCGCCCGCCTGGCGGTAAATTGGCCTTTAACCTCTGAGAAATCGGGAGGACATTCTTTTTCATCATGGGTCGTTGCTTCCAGGCTGGCAGCATACGGTGGTATATCCTCCTGACCAGTTAAAAAGTTGCTCAGTTGGTTTAAAGAAGACACCGGGTAAACCCGGGCGGTCTTAACCAGCCCTGCCTCCCCGGCATTTTCAGCAGGCACCACCACCGATGTAAAGTCATGTTCCACCGCCGCCAGAACGTTGGGCAGGACTCCGGCAACGCTGCGGACGTCACCATTTAAAGACAGTTCGCCAATGAATACATAGCCGGCGCAAACATCGGGGTCGAATTGCCCGGTAGCTGTCAGAACACCAACGGCAATGGCCAAATCGTACATGGGGCCTTCTTTTTTCAAATTAGCCGGAGCGAGATTGACGGTTATGCGCTTAACCGGGAATTTGAATCCCGCGTTTTTTACTGCTGCGCGAACCCTGTCCCGGGACTCTCGCACTGCGGTATCAGGCAGCCCGACCAGATCGAAGCAGGGCAAACCATTAGCAACATCCACTTCCACTCTTACAATATGTCCCTCAAGACCTTGTAGCGCAGTACTGTTAATAATGGCTAACAATTAAAAATACCTCGCGTAATAGATATTCCTTATAAATACGAAAAACCATTAATATGACATGGCAGGAAGACAACGTAATATTTAGGTTATTTTTCCTTGCGGATAATATTTTACCACAATTTTCTACTCGGATCATTCTTTTCTTACCTTTTTATGGCATGCGGTTGGGGGTCGGAATGGTAATTTGATGTATGATTATAAAAATATGAAGGCGTGGTGGAAAGAATTTAAACTGACAAAAAAAGTCCAGTCTTGTGTAACCTTGCGAATGGCAACATAGGATGGATGCATTGAAATTTGCTGGATTATTTATAAGGTTAGGCTAAACATAAAATTAAAATGTGGTGTATGAAAGGTGTTTTTTGTCTCAATAAAGACCTATGGCGGTCGTGTTTATGTAGTTTCTTTATTTTGGGAACCCTTACCCCTCCTGCAGGCGTATTTTCTTCCCAGTGCTTTTTTATTGGGAACAACCTGGGTTTGTGGTTTTCTTTGCCATGCTGCCCGGGTCAGCTTAATCTTTTTCATTAACAATCACCCCACACAATTATATCAGTTTTTTCATCCTTCTTTTTATATTAGACAAGTCGATTCCCTATATAAGCACGCCACCCGCCCCTGTTAAGGTGCGGGTGGCGTTAAGGTTGTACGCGGTGTTATTGCCCCCGCAGCTCATGAGCCAGGGGTAAAAAATTTTGCATGAACCGCACGACAAATAAGTTAATCATATATTTTTCAAAAATGAAAAAGGTTATTTTTGGAAAGGAGTCAAATATATAAATAAAAGGAAATATCTGATACAGGGGGTGTGAATTTTTTTGACGGGGAGATTGGGAATTGAATTTCCCTTTTTAAATAATTAAGATTTCTAGGGAGGTATTGGGAGTGAAAAATAAATTACTGGTAATTTTAGGTATGCTGGTTTTTTCTGTGCTGATCGCAGCCGTGCCGGCCATGGCCGGCAATGTGACTCTGAATGTCAATGACGATTCGGTAAAATCAGCCGGATTGTTTCTGGACAACGGCGTTACCATGATTTCAGTGGAAGAGTATGCCCGCATAGCCGGAGCGGATGTAAAATATCCCGAACCGGACAAACTGGTGATCGGGGAAGACGGCAAGACCCTTACCATGACCATCGGTCAGTCAACTGCTTTACTGGGTGATAAAAATGTGACCCTGCCCAGGTGCCCGGTAAAGTCCGGTGACAAAACAATGATTCCCCTGCGCTTTGTGGCCGGCTCCTTTGGGTATGACGTGCAGTGGGACGGTAAACAGTGGCAGGTGTCTTTAACCCGCAAGGAAACCAGGGACAGCATGACTCCAGGAGATTTGCTGGCCAAGTCGGCTCAGACCTGCCAGGAGTTCAATACCTACGCCATGGAAGGCACCATGGATTTTGACATGAATCTGTCCCCGTCCCCGGACGGCCCAATAAAAATGCCTATGAAATTAATCAGCAAGATGTATAGCCAGTATCAAAACGATCCTTTCAGTGTTTATATGAAGACAAACCTCAACCCCGAGAATAAAGAGCTTATGCCCGAAAGCATGGTAATAGAAACATATATGACGCAGGATAAAATGTACATGAAGCTGGCGCAGCAGGAGTGGGTGGCTCAGGATATGCCTTTTTCGCCGGAATTCTGGAAGCAGCAACAGGACATTCAGTCCGACCCCATCAAGGCTGTAGCCCAGATGAAAGAATTCGGTATACTGCTGAATTTTGGTAACGACGAAACGGTTAACGGCCATGACTATTACGTTATCAACGCCACCATGGACAAGGATAAATTTATACAGGGCTACCAGAAAATAATGAACCAGATCATGCCGAACCTCCCGGCGGAGGAGAAAGAAGCCGGGTCTGCCCAGGAAATGCAGGCTTCCATGAAAAAAATGCTGGAGCAGATGGTTATGGATTGTTACTATACCACCTATATCAACAAAGAGACACTGGTCAGCGACATAGTTAAATTTAATTTGAAAATGAATATTACAATGGATATACCCGAGACCGACAATTCAGGCAAGGTTAACAATGAGCAGGCCATGCAGAAAATGAATATGGCAATTAACAGTCAGGGTGAATTCTATATTAAAGATTGCGGCAAGCCGTTTGCGGCGCCTGACGTCAGCAAGGCAACAGCGGCACCTGACTTCAGCAAGGCAACAGCAGATAATGCAGGCAATTAATATATTTACGGGCTGTCACCGGCTTTCCGGTTGGCAGCCTTTTATTATCAAGGTCAAAAGTCCAAGGTCTAAGGTCTAAGGTCAGTTTGACTTCAGACTTTCGACATTTGACTTTTGACATTTGAGAATTGCATTAACTTTAAAATTTGCCAATATAAGGGTTAGGTATAGTAAAAAAGCCGGGGGGTTGCCGATGCAAAGAAAGAGAGTTTTTATATCAGGCCGGGTACAGGGGGTTTATTTCCGGGTTTACACTAGAGAAGCCGCCCTTGGTTTCGGTCTGAGGGGCTGGGTGAGAAATCTGCCGGATGGCCGGGTGGAGGCTGTTATTGAGGGGGAGGAGCGGCAGGTGGAAGAAATGTTGAAATGGTGCTGGCAAGGCTCTCCCTCCTCAAGGGTTGATAAGGTGGAGGTTGTAGCCGAGCCATACCAGGGTGAGTTTGAGGATTTCAGCATTACAGGTTAATGCTCCGGTTATTATATAAACCTGCGATAATGTTTTGACATTGGCGCAGGTCTTATTTTTCCGTATTTTTCATTGCCTCGGGGTTTGTACTTGGATATAATCAAAAATAACTTGTAACTACTCAGGAGTCAGCATGGGAGAACCGGCGAAAACAACAGGAGTCAAAAGTCAGCATAAGAGAACGGTTTATCGTCTCGAAATATTCTGAATTCTGACTACTGAATTCTGAATACCTGATAGTAACAATAACTTTATATTAACGGGGGCTGCATGAAAGGCGAAAAGGTTTGGCGGATCAAACAGGGCAATCCCGCCCTGCAATTAATATTTCAGCATGAGTTGAACATTTCCCCTGTTCTTGCCCGTCTACTGGTTAACCGGGGAATATATACAGTGGATGATGCCCGGCTTTTCCTGGGGGCGGACCCCGGCCTGATGTACGATCCCTTCCTGATGGCTGATATGGATAAGGCGGTGGCGAGGATATCCTCGGCCTTGACTGCAGGCGAGAGAATACTGGTTTACGGTGATTATGATGCGGACGGAACTACCGGTACGGCTCTTCTTGTAAAGGTGTTGCGACGCCTGGGAGGATTGGTTGGGTATTATGTGCCCAACAGGATAGAGGAAGGTTACGGCCTTCACCTGGAGGTCATTAAAAATGCCTGGGCAGAAGGATACAAACTGCTGGTGACGGTGGACTGCGGCATCAGTGCGGCCAGAGAGGTGGCAGCTGCCGCTGACCTGGGTGGCCCGGATATAGTTATAACTGATCATCATGAGCCTCCGGAAGTCATTCCGCCCGCTTTGGCGGTGGTAAATCCTAAACGGATCGGCTGCCCTTACCCTTTTAAAGAACTGGCAGGTGTGGGTGTGGCCCTGAAGCTGGCCCAGGCCCTATTGGCTAAAGCCGGCACCGGCAATGGGGAGTGGTGTGATTATCTGGATCTGGCTTGTCTTGGGACCATTGCTGATATAGTGCCCCTGCAGGGAGAAAACAGAATACTGGTGAAACAAGGTCTGCCCAGACTGGCTGATACCTTAAACCCGGGATTGCAGGCTTTGATGTTGGCGGCCGGGGTCCACCGGGAACGGCTGGGCACCAGAGAGGTTGCTTTTGCCCTGTCTCCCAGGTTAAACGCCGCAGGCAGGGTCGGTGACGCCTCTATGGCAGTGGAGATGCTTCTTTGCGACGATCCGGCTACTGCTGCTGAACTGGCGGGGCAGTTAAACCGGGGCAACCAGGAACGGCAGAAGATTGAAAGCGTTGTGCTGGCCGGTGCCCTGGGCATGTTGGATGCTGATCCGAAAATTAAAGAAGACAGGGTTATCGTGCTGGCCTCCAGGGGTTGGCACCCGGGAGTAATCGGCATAGTAGCCTCACGTCTGGTGGAAAGGTACTACCGTCCTGTGCTAATGATTGCCCTGGACGGAGAAGAGGGGCCAGGCAAGGGTTCGGGGCGAAGTATTCCCGGGTTTCATCTTTATGAAGCCCTTTCCTTTTGCCGGGACAGCCTGCAGGAATTCGGCGGGCACGACCAGGCAGCCGGCTTTTCCGTCAGTCCCGGAAATATAGAAGAATTGCGCAGGGACATAAATGATTATGCCATCAGGCATGTATCCGAGGATATCTATACCCCCGGCCTGGAACTGGATGGCACAATCTCACTGGGCGATGTATCGCAGCGCCTGGTGGAGGAACTGGAAATGATGTCCCCTTTTGGCCACTGTAACCCCGGCCCCCTTTTGGCTTGCAGGGAAGCCCGGCTGCTATCTTGCCGGGAGGTGGGCAAGGCAGGTAAACACCTTAAATTGCTGGTAAAAGACAATGATGCGGTGCTGGACGGCATTGCCTTCAATATGGCTTCTTCCGCGGGCGCCCTGGAAGCTGCTGCGGCGGTGGACGTAGCTTTTATTCCTTCCCTTAACCAGTGGAACGGCAGGGTATCAGTCCAACTGGAGGTCCGGGACATTAAGCCGGCTCTACCCCGGCGGGGACAGGAGATTGGACCTGTTATGGGAATGGATACCGTTAATGCCATGGAGTCACTGGATAATCTTGGTCAGGCAGCTTTTTTGCCGGAATATATTACACGGTGTCTTTGCACGCACCAAAACCCGGAATATATTTTAGGTTTACCAGGCTCTGCTGTTGAGAGTATAATAATAAGCTCAGAATATAATCCGGGTGTTAAGACAGAACTTTGCCACCGCTTCAGGGATTGGAGAAATGTGCCTCACCGTCCGGCGACCCTTATGTCCCTTGCCCGGGAGCCGGGCCGGGCTCTGGTACTGGTTAATGCACCCTGCCGTACCGTGGAACTGGCCCACTTCCTTGCTCAGGGCGGCGTAACCGCGGATTTCTTTCACCCTGGTCTCAGCCGGGAAGCAAGGGTTGCCCTGACCGGGAGATTTGCCGCAGGGGAGTTTTCAGTACTGGTATCGACTCCTGGCATGTTAAATGCGTATGCATGGCCGGAAACTGAGCGCATTGTTTTTTACGATCTGCCTTATGCCCGGGAGGAACTGCTGGTCACCGGAAAAGGGGATGGGGACAGCCTTTATTTGCTTTACAGTGACATCATGCTTGAGGAAGGCAAAGAACTATTGCGGGCCTGTTTTCCAGGCAGGGAGGAACTGGGTGATACTTATAAATACCTGCGGCGGGAATGCACCGGCGGATACATAGATCCGGAAAAAGCGGCGGTCTTTATGCGGGAGCAGGGGCTAGCCAGGGCTGATGGAAAAACTGTGGCGATAGCACTGGCCATTTTTTCGGAACTGGGGATTATAAATCATGTCCTTGATCAAGGTGCTTATAAAATAAATTTTTTGCCGGTAAAGAAAAAAAAGGATCTCAAAGATTCGAGCATTTATTCTCTGGGACAAAAAACAGGGGAGAAGGTATTAGGCTGGTGGGCTGAACTGTCTGACTGGCGTTAGGGTCTTGGCGAAGAAGAGAATTGACAGGCCTGGGTGGAAGATATAAATTGAGGGACTATGACACAATTTCCTTTGTGCAGTATAATTATTAGTAGATTCATTTTTTTTGACAGAGATGGCGGGAAGGTATAATGACTATAGAGGATGTAGTACAAAAATTAATACATTATAATCCTCAGACGGATATTTCCTTGCTGCACCATGCCTATCGCTTTGCCGAAGAGGCACACAAGGGGCAGCGCCGTTTTTCCGGCGAGGATTTTATCATACATCCTCTAAACGTAGCCATGATCCTGGCCGATCTGGAACTGGATATGGAGACACTGCTGGCCGGCTTGCTTCACGATGTGGTCGAGGACACCAATAAATCCCTGGAAGATATAAAAGATGAATTCGGGGAGGAAGTGGCCCTGCTGGTGGAGGGTGTCACCAAGTTGGGGCGTCTGGAGTTTAAATCCAAGGAAGAGCAACAGGCGGAGAACCTGCGCAAAATGTTTCTGGCCATGGCCAAGGATATCCGGGTTATTCTTATTAAACTTGCTGACCGACTGCACAACATGCGTACCCTGGTTTATCAGCCGGAAAACAAGCAGCAGGAAATAGCCCGGGAGACCCTGGAAATATACGCGCCTCTGGCCAACCGGCTGGGTATCTACCGCCTCAAATGGGAACTGGAAGACCTGTCCTTCAGGTTCATAAACCGGAGGGCGTATTATGATCTGGCTGAAAAAATTGCCAATACCCGCTTTAAACGCGAGGAATACATCCGGGGCGCCATAAAAGTTCTTGGCGAAAAACTGCAAGCCGTTGGTATTGAAGCTGATATTCAGGGTCGCCCCAAGCACCTGTACAGCATATTTACCAAAATGGAAAAAAAACAAAAAGATCTCAGCGAGATCTACGATGTAATGGCGGTAAGGGTTATTGTTAACTCGGTAAAGGATTGTTATGGCGCCCTGGGCATTGTGCATACTCTGTGGAAGCCCATCCCGGGACAGTTCGATGATTATATAGCCATGCCCAAATCAAACATGTACCAGTCCCTGCACACCTCGGTCATGGGCTACCAGGGAGAACCTCTGGAAATACAGATTCGTACCTGGGATATGCACCGTACCTCTGAATACGGTATAGCAGCTCACTGGCGCTACAAGGAAGGCGACAGGGGCGACAGGAATCTGGATCAGAAGTTGGCCTGGTTGCGTCAGTTATTGGAGTGGCAGCACGACCTCCGGGACGCCAGGGAGTTCATGGAAACTCTGAAGATAGACTTTTTCACCGATACAGTTTTTGTTTTTACTCCCAAGGGAGACGTGGTAGAATTGCCCGCGGGTTCTGTTCCCGTAGATTTTGCTTACCGGGTGCATACCCAGGTGGGTCACCGCTGCGTTGGGGCGAGGGCGAATAACAGGATCGTGCCTTTGGACTACAAACTAAAAAACGGTGACATAGTGGATATACTGACCTCAAAATCAACTGCCGGGCCTAGCCGGGACTGGCTGAATTTCGTAAAGACCTCCCAGGCCAAAAACCGCGTCCGCCAGTGGTTTAAAAAGGAACAGCGGGAAGAAAACGTCGTCAAAGGCAAGGAAATACTGGAAAGGGAAGCCAAAAAACTCGGCCTTGACCATGAACTGATTAAAGGGGAAAAGGTGCTGGAGATTGGCAGAAAATTCAGTCTGAACACTATTGATGACGTGTATGCCGCTATAGGCGACGGCGTTATCACTACAGGTTCGATTGCTAACCGTTTGAAAGAAGATCAAAAACCCAGAGAAAGGGGAACCCTGGCTGAGGAATTGCAAAACCTGGTAACCGAGGCGCGTCCCAAAACCGATGATTGGGGTCGCCCCACCCAGGGCATCAGGGTGAGGGGGATAGATAACCTTCTGATCAGGCTGGCGCACTGCTGTAACCCGGTTCCCGGCGATCCCATAGTAG
The DNA here is from genome assembly GCA_000961595.1 of Peptococcaceae bacterium BRH_c4b. Lineage (GTDB taxonomy): Bacteria > Bacillota > Desulfotomaculia > Desulfotomaculales > Desulfocucumaceae > Desulfocucumis. The sequence goes on along the minus strand of LADO01000021.1, from coordinate 54,508 downwards.
GTTATATAACCAGGGGCAGGGGTGTATCCATTCACCGTGAGGACTGTCGCAATCTTGCCGTATTCCAGCGGGGCGAAGGGGAAAGACTGGTGGAAGTGGCCTGGGATGAGAATTTTCACGAACCCTTCCAGGTTAAGCTGGAGATATCCGCCATGGACAGGGCCGGCATGCTAAGTGACGTGCTGGCGGTATTGCTGGAAATGAAAATCAGCGCCAATTACGTTAATGCCAGGGGCCGCAAGGATTCAGCCACCATTGAACTGCTGCTGGAGGTTAAAACCAGGGAGCAGCTTAATCACATCATGGCGAAAATAGGCAGGATAAAAGATGTGTACGGTGTACAAAGGACCAGCTAGCAGGCATTTGGGAAGTGTGCAGTGAGAGGTTAGAGAGAATTAGCAAACATGCATATTATATGATAGACAGTTTACAGGGTGGAATGTGCAATGAGAGCGGTTGTGCAGAGGGTGAGCCGGGGTTTTCCGATGCTGCTCCGGCCGAAACCGGAAAGGAAATGTATGAATTATTCGTGGCCGGTATGCGGAACCTGGGTGTGAAGGTGGCCACCGGTGTTTTCCAGGCTCACATGCAGGTGGAAATAATAAACGACGGTCCGGTGACCATGCTTCTGGACAGTAAAAAATTGTTTTAAAACGGCCGAGATAAAAAGGAGGTCATGATATTGATATTTGAAGGATTTTCCGTAGGTCCGATGGATAACAACTGTTATATTATTGGTTGTGAGGAGACCCGGGAGGCTGCGGTGGTGGATCCCGGCGCCGAGGGCGGCAGAATATTGAAGCGGCTGGAGAGTCTGAACCTTAAATGCGGGTATATCATTCTTACCCACGGGCACGTGGACCATATCGGGGCACTGCAGCAGGTGCAGCAGTCTACAGGGGCGCTGGTATTGATACATACCGGGGATGCTGCCATGTTGACCAATCCCAAATACAACCTCTCTGCTTACACGGGGTCAGATATCAAATTGAAAGAAGCAGATCGCCTGTTAAACGACGGGGATACCGTGGATGTGGGCAAAGTTAAACTAAAGGTGATTCATACCCCCGGCCACACTCCCGGTGGCATAACCATTGTTGCCGGGGATAATCTAATCACCGGCGATACCCTTTTTGCCGGTTCGGTGGGAAGGTCCGACTTTCACGGAGGGGACCATAATCAGCTTATCGCTTCGATAAAAGATAAACTTCTGGGTTTTCCCGAAAATACAGGGGTTTATCCCGGTCACGGGCCTTCTTCCACCATCGGGGAGGAAGCGAAGCATAACCCCTTTCTTAACGGGACATGGTAGCCCTTCCTTTAGCCAGCCGTAAAAGGTGTTTGAGGATAGCGACGGCGTCGCCCTGCAGTTTGCACAGGTAGACCTTGATTCCTTTGTGCACCTGAAAAATATCGTGGCTTATAACAGCGGCGGTGAAGATAAAATAATGGAGGAGTTTGTAGCATCTGCAAAGGATGAAGGGTAACGTGCAGGTGATGGATCACTGCCCGGCTGCTTCGATATATTTACCAAGTTCCTCAAATTCAGAACGGATTAGAGCGTCCAGTTCCTTTCTATAAATGGCTGCCGCAGGGTGATACATAGGCAATATTTTCATTTCGTCTAACTGTACCAGCCTGCCATGGCAGTTGCCGATGATGCATGACTTGCCGCAAAGCCACTTCAGGGAAATATTACCCAGAGTCACCACGGTAAGGGGAATCACTGTATGGGAGCGGAATATAGCCAGTTCCCTGTCCAGCCAGCCACCGCACAGAGGTATTTCCTTGGCGGGGGTACGGTTTCTTTTGCCGCCGTTGGCTGTGGGGCGGCACCTGACTACATTTGTAATGTATACTTCTTCTCTGGTAAGTCCTGCCAGGGATAGGTAGGTGCTTAATTTTTTACCGGCTTCCCCTGCAAAGGGAAAGCCGTGTTTTATTTCGTTTGCTCCCGGTGCTTCTCCCACCAGAATTACCCTGGCCTTACCCGGATCGCTTTGGTCCCGGACGGGGTTTATTCTTTCCTGGGCCAGGTGGCACCTGGTGCAACTAGCTATTTCTTTGTAAAGTAAGTCCAGTTCTTTTTTCATAGTGCTGTCTCCGGTCCCGGTTAAATTTTGATATTTGTGTTGTAAGCAGATTTATATACTCTCACAGTCGACTTTAACCGTAATTCTTGTTAACGCAATTTTTCGCTGCCGTGACAGTGCCCGCAGGAGCAGCCTCCGTGATGTTTTTCCGTTTTTTTGCCGGGCTGCTTCTTGGGCTTCAGCCCCATGGAATCCATGGCGTCAACTACTTGTACGCGTATACCCTCCAGGTAGAGTTCCCGCAGTTTCTTCTGCTCATAACGCTCATCGTCGGTAAGCCCGCTACTTCTTTGCTTGCGGGCAAGATAATTGATTTTATCCACCAATTCTTTAGTTATCAACTCATTCACCTCTAGCTGCTATTATATCACTTACAATTAGCAGTACCAAACAAAGAACTATCTGGTATACTTTTTATATTCGGATGTATGTGCCCGGGTTTTATCTCGCTAACAGCCTGTAAAACCCCGTTCTCGAAGGTCGGGGATCAACAGGCTGTATAGCTTGAACTAAGTTCGCTCTAAGGGTTCGGTAGGGGAATAACCCCTTCCGAACCCAAGGCTCACTTATGTTATGCTTTAATTCAGTATTGCCATTGGGGATTGTCAGAAGGATTTTCCCAGTTAAAGGAGATCAGGGACGATGATTGATAAAAAACAAATGGCCGGGATGATTGACCACACCCTGCTGAAGGCAGTGGGCACCGGGGAGGATGTACGGCATCTTTGCCGAGAGGCTCTGGAATACGGTTTTGCATCGGTTTGCATTAACCCCTGTTACGTACCTCTGGCCGCGAAAATATTGGCCGGTTCTGATGTGGTAGTTTGTGCTGTAATTGGATTTCCACTGGGGGCAACCTCTTCCGCCGCCAAGGCTTTTGAGGCAGGGGAGGCGGTGCGGGCCGGAGCCTCGGAAGTTGATATGGTCATCAATGTGGGTGCGCTGAAAGCCGGCCGTCATGAAGAGGTAAGGCGAGACATCCTGGCAGTGGTGGAGGCGGCCATGTCTGAGAGGCAAGACGCTTTGGTAAAGGTTATAATCGAAACCTGCTATCTGACCGATGAAGAAAAGGCCGCCGCCTGCATGCTGGCCAGGGATGCCGGAGCACATTTTGTTAAAACCAGCACCGGCTTTGGAACGGGTGGGGCGACGGTGGAAGATGTAGCCCTGATGCGAAAAACAGTGGGCCCGGACATGGGAGTGAAAGCCTCCGGCGGTATTAAAAACGCCCTGCAGGCCCTGGCCATGATCGAAGCAGGGGCCAGCCGCATAGGCGCCAGTGCGGGAAAGGAAATAATAGCGCAACTTCCTGGTTGATACCTCAAATTGGGGACATTTTTCCGACCCTGGAGACAGACCCTAAAGAGAAGTGTGTCCCTATTCCTCTATAGGACGGCCCCAATCATAACCCCGCCGTCTTTATTAAAACAGCCATCCGTTACAATGATGTGAAGGTGTAGGTTGAAACTCAGAAAATCTCCAAAGGTCTCCACAGCAATGACAGCGCTTGAATTAGGGGCAAAAAGACTACTTGCTTTCCTATGTGATATTCCTGTCTTGTTCATTTTCCAAGAATCATTTTATCCTTTATGGGTTAATTCCTCTGCAATCAATTCAGCCTGTTTTAATACTGTCTCTGTTGCAAGTTTCTGCATATCCGGAGGATAACCATATTGCCTTAAAGTCCGTTTTACAATTACTTTTAATTTTGCTTTTACGCTTTCCTTTATTGTCCAGTCTATTGACGTGTTTTCTTTTATTTTCTCAAATAGTACAACAGCCAATTCCCTTAACTTATCTTTTTGCATTAATTCCCTGGCGCTATCATTGTTTGCAATAGCTGTATAAAAAGCATATTCATATTCTGACAAACCCATTTCTTGAGGCTCTTTGTCCATTCTTTGAATATCTTTACCTAGTGTTATTAATTCTTCAATAACTTCTGCCGCTGTTAATATTTTGTTGTGATATTTTTTAATTGAATTTTCAAGCATTTCCATTAAAGCTTTACTTTGTATTAGGTTTCTTTTAGTCCTTGATTTAATTTCATCATTGAGCAATTTCTTAAGAACTTCAAGAGCGACATTTTTATGTTCCATATTTTTTACTTCCAAAAGAAATTCTTCTGAAAGTATGGAAATATCCGGTTTCTTAATGCCAGCTGCATCAAAAACATCTATCACTTGCTCGGTTACTAAGGCTTTATCAATAACCTGCCTGATTGCGGTTTCAATTTCTTCGTTTGTTTTACCTGTGCCGGTAATATCAAACTTTGCTAATCTGGACTTTACAGCCTGGAAAAATGAAACTTCATCTTTTACATCCATTGCCTGTTCGTGTGGAATGGCTATGGCAAAAGCTTTTGATAATGCCGTTATTTCATCAATGTATCTTTTTTTGCCGTTTTCGAGACCGAGAATATGCTCCTCTGCCGCAAGGATAATCGATAGTTTCCTTGCTGTATCCGCATCAAAATAATTCTCATAAGAAAATCCATGGTACATCTGTGACACAACTTCCAGTTTTTCCAACATTAATTTCACTGCTTTTTCCTGAGCAATGGCAGGATTGCCTTTGCCTCCACTGTCAGAATAGAAAGCTAACGCTTTTTTCAGGTCTGATGCAATGCCAAGATAATCCACCACTAAACCACCGGGCTTGTCTTTATATACTCTGTTAACCCTGGCAATAGCCTGCATCAGGTTATGGCCTTTCATAGGCTTATCGATGTATAGAGTATGCATCGAAGGAGCATCAAAACCGGTAAGCCACATATCCCGAACAATGACCAGTTTTAACTCATCTTCCGGATCCTTCATCCTATCTGCCAGTGATCTTCTCTGCTCTTTCGTTGTGTGATGCTTTGAAATTTTTGGTCCATCAGAAGAGGCAGAGGTCATAACCACTTTGATAACGCCCTTTTTCAAGTCATCGCTGTGCCATTGCGGTTTAATTTTAATAATTTCATCATATAAGCCGGCGGCAATCCTTCTTGACATGGACACAATCATTCCTTTGCCTTCAAATACTTCCTGTCTTTGTTCAAAATGATTGACAATATCCTGTGCAACTTGTTTTATCCGATCTTCACTGCCAATCAAAGCTTCCAGTTGTGTCCATTTCGCCTTGGCTTTTTGAGTTTCTGTCAACTCACCCTTATCAAGTTCTTCGTCCAAATCAGCAACCAGCTTTTTACCTTCTTCGCTGAGATTAATTTTAGCCAATCTGCTTTCATAATAAATCCTTACGGTTGCTCCATCATCAATGGCCTGCGATATATCGTAGACATCAACATAATTCCCAAAAACAGCAGGGGTATTTACATCTGTGCTCTCGATTGGCGTCCCTGTAAAACCAAGATAGGTTGCATTGGGCAGTGCATCACGCATATATTTTGCGAAGCCGTAGACAATTTTTTTGCCGATTACATTTCCCTGCTCATCCTTATCATCAATTGTTTTTGCTTTAAAGCCATATTGTGTTCTGTGAGCTTCGTCTGCTATTACAATAATATTTTTCCTGTTTGAAAGCTGCTCATAAACATTGCCTTCGTCCGGTTGAAACTTCTGTATGGTTGTAAAAACCACGCCTCCCGAGGCAACTTTCAACAGATCTTTTAATTGCTCTCTGTCTTCTGCCTGCACGGGGTCTTGTCTGAGAAGTTGTTTTGAAGATGCAAAAGTATCAAACAACTGGTCGTCCAGATCGTTTCGGTCTGTTATGATCACTACGGTTGGGTTATTCATGGCGAGTACAATTTTTCCGGTATAGAACACCATCGACAGTGATTTACCGCTTCCCTGCGTATGCCAGACCACGCCGCCTTTACGGTCACCCACAGGTTGTTGTTTTACACCAGCCACACCATAACTTTCAGGTGATTCCATTACCGTATCCACACCATCATTCACAGATGGGGGTAGGTATCCCGCAGCTCTCAGTGTAGATTCTACCGCCCTGTTTACTGCGTAATACTGATGGTAAGCCGCTAATTTCTTGATAGTTTGTATGGTGATAATGCCGGTTTCCCTGTCTTCTTTTTTGGACTTTTCAAATACGATAAAATGACGAATCAGGTCTAACAGTGTTTCCTTATTAAGCATTCCTTTAATTAGTGTTTCCAGCTGTCCGATAAGATGAGATGCTTCTGTTTTACCGTCAGATGATTTCCAGGTCATAAAGCGGCTTAAACCGGCAGAAAGTGAGCCTGCTTTTGCTTCCAGCCCATCGGAAATAATCATAAAGCCATTGAAGGTGAAGAGGCCCGGGATGGCTTGTTTGTAGGTTTGCAATTGTTGGTAAGCTGATTTTATTGTTGCATTTTCATCCGCAGGATTTTTCAGTTCGATCACGGCTAATGGCAATCCGTTTACAAAAAGAATAATATCCGGGCGCTTATTTACTCCGTTTTCAATTACCGTAAATTGATTGGCAACAATAAAATCGTTATTATCAGGTTTATTAAAATCAATCAGCCAGACTATATCCCCTCTGTCGTTTCCGTCTTTCTGATAGCTTACTTTTATGCCTTCGGTAAGCATCCGGTGAAATGCTTCGTTATTGGCGATCAGTTCAGGTGAATTAAAACGCTGTATTTGTTTGATTGCATCATCCCGGACATCTGCCGGTATTTTGGGATTTATCCTGCCAACAGCAGTTTGCAGGCGTTCCAGCAACAGCACATCTTCAAAGGATTGCCTCTCCGGTGTATCGCTGTCGGGTGCGATATCCGGAGCGTATATGTAGTGATAACCTTGATGTTCGAGGAGTTCTATGGCAAATTTTTCAATGGCGGATTCGGTTATTTTAGCCATGGTATGTATCCTCCAGCCAATTGATAGGATTGTTTAAAATGTATTCTGAAATTTTGACATAGTCTTTTTCGTTACGAATAACGTGTTCATAATAATTGCGTTGCCATAATTTACCCATTATTATATTTTTTGATTTATAAATATCCAAACATCTATTTGATACCAATGATTTATATGCACCAACAATATTCCCAATCGTTGTTGTAGGGGCACCCCTTGCGGGTGCCCGGTTCACCCATGCCCCCGCATTCCGGGCACCCGCAAGGGGTGCCCCTACAGTGATTTGTATGACCCCGTGAATATGGTTGGGCATTACCACAAAAACATCCGGTTTAACAATGCAAGACCGTTTCGGCAAATTAAACCATTCATCGTACGCAATTTGGCCATATTCATTCAACACCATTTCTCCGTTTTTTATTTCCCCTAATATATTTTCTCTGTTTTGGGTGCAAATGGTGATAAAATACAATCCTGATTGGGAATAATCGTAACCTTTTAACCGGATTGACTGTCGGTGATGACTGTTGGGATTATATCTTTTCATTTCCAAATTAATATTCCACCCTCACTTCACCACTCATAAGTTTTGGCAACAAAGTATCTCGTAATTTTTCGAGAGTGCGTATATGGTTAGAGTTGTTTTTTAGCTTTTTCGCAAATTCTGATAACACTATATTAAGTTTATCAATTACATCATCTGGAGGTATGCGTATATCATATTTTTTTATGTCACTCGCTTGAGCTCGTTGTCTTCCACTAGAACCAGTCATACAACTAATAGCGAATTCTCTAAAGTCTTCATTTTTTGCAATGATATATGAAATAAAAGGATGAAAAGGCTTTTTCATTTTCATAACAATATACTCAGTTGACCCCCAACCTACTATTCCCTCATTATCAAGAAAATCCACAAAGCACGTTTTACCATTTTCTAAACATGGAGTTATTCGTGCAAAAAGAGTATCTCCATTCTTGAATTTTACTCCGGAATTAAATTCTCTATCATACCAACCAATAGGGCAATATGAAGTAGTGCCAACATTTGACATCTCAAGATAGGGGGCACTATTTCCTTTACTTAATTTATATTTTGGATTAAATTCAATAATATCCTCTAAGAATCCCTCCTTCCAATCCTTCCTGGCTTCCTCTATAAACCACTGCCTGAAAAGCGTTTCTGCCATTGCTTCAAGGATTTTATTCTGACGGTGGAGCAGGTCTATTTTATCGTCAAGACTACTCAAGACGGATGCTATGGCTTTTTGTTCGGGGAGAGGGGGGAGAAGGATATTTACTGATTTTAAAGATGTCAATGGACTACTTATCGATGGAACCCCAACTTGGGCTTCATTCTGAAGTAATTCATGTTGCCCAACGTCAGATCTGAAAAAATAAAAAAGAAAATTATTATCAAGAAGATCTTTCTTAACCGAAAGTTTCATGCCGGATTGAGATACAACATATCTCGGATATTTTCCTTCTGGAATTAATGCTACTTGACCAATCGTTCCTCTATGGGTAAAAACCAGATCACCATGAAAGCAATTGCTTGATTTTAATTGATCAGCCTTTTCGTTGCTCAAGAATACAAAGAATCCATCTACATATTTTGCAAAATTTAAGTTCGTTCCTCGTATTACAGGCACACCAGATTCAATAAAATTCTCAGCTTTAATATTTGAACCAAACGGACCCATTGCAAAATTTTCTGCTACATCCACCAATTTATATTCCTTCCACTCACTCATCATTATTGCCCTCCAGCCTTTTAATTCTTAAACTATTGGTCAAAATCCGCATTTGCTGTATGGCAATTTTATTCAGTCTATCAAGGCGAGTTTCTTGTGGCAGTCCATCATTGATAAAAAGCGCATTAAGATTTTCAAGATTGGCAAGGCAGACCAACTGTGAAACATCAGCATAGTCCCTGATATTCCCCTTTTTATCGGGGTTTTTATCCCTCCACTGTGCAGCTGTCATTCCGAAGAGCGCCATATTTAATATATCCGCCTCAGACGCGTAGATACTGCTAATCTGTGATTTACTCAGTTCTGCCGGTATGAGGTTTTCCTTAATGGCGTCGGTGTGAATACGGTAATTTATTTTGGTCAAATTTCTTCTGATGTCCCACCCAAGCTGTTTTCTTTCTTCGTCTTTAAGCCGCTGGAACTCCTTGATGAGATACAGTTTAAACTGGGGGGAAATCCAGGAAGCAAACTCAAAAGCAATGTCTTTATGTGCATAAGTTCCGCCGTATCTTCCAGCCTTGGCAACAATACCTTTTGAGTTTGTTTTTTCTACCCACTGCTTCACGGACAAAACGAATCTGTTTAACCCTGCCTGACTTTTAATTCCCTCGAATTCGGGGGAATTAAAATCCGGGTTGTATATTTCTTCCCAAATGCCAAGGAATTCAATAGTATTTTTGTTTCTTAACCATTTTTCAATAAGGGCTAATCCGTTTTCCATATTCTTGACCATATCAGTCAGGGAAATAAAGTCGTTTTCCTCATATTGATAATAGGTGATTTCAGTTCCTAATACATTAATCTTGGCCATTATTAATCACCACCCTGGCAAGATTTTCAATGATTAATGCATTCAGCTTTTCTTCTTCTTTAAGCTGTTCTTCAAACTCTTTTCTGAGCTTTGTAAAGCGTTCTTTAAAATCAAAGTCATCTTCATCATCAGGCAGACCGACATATCTGCCCGGTGTGAGCACATAATCCAGCTCTCTAACCCTTTCAATGGATGCAGAATTACAAAAACCTTTTATGTCTTCATAATTTCCGCCAGGATTACGCCAGTTATGATAAGTTTCTGCTATTTTTCGGATATCTTCTTTCGAAAGTTCCCGTGTCCTGCGGTTTATCAGATATCCCATATTCCGGGCATCAATAAATAGAATTTCATCTGTTCTATTGCGGTATTTGCCGTTTTCTTTATTCCTGCTCAAAAACCACAAACTGGCAGGAATTTGTGTATTTAAAAAGAGTTTTGCAGGCAGATTTACAATGCAATCAACCAGTCGAGCTTCAACAAATTCTTTTCTAATATCACCTTCACCGGAACTTTTGGAAGTCAATGCACCTTTTGCCAGAACAAACCCGGCTTGTCCACTGGGGCTAAGATGATAGATGAAGTGCTGTATCCAGGCATAGTTGGCGTTACTGGCGGGCGGTGCGCCATATTTCCATCTGCCGTCTTTTCTAAGTAAATCACCACTCCAGTCGCTGTCATTAAAAGGTGGGTTGGCAATGACATATTCGGCTTTTAAATCTTTATGACTATCGTTTAAAAAAGAACCTTCGTTATTCCATTTTACTTGTGAACTGTCAATCCCCCGGATGGCAAGATTCATCTTTGCCAAACGCCAGGTCGTTTTGTTGCTCTCCTGTCCATAAATGGATATGTCGTTCACTTTTCCCTGATGGTCTTGTACAAATTTTTCCGACTGAACAAACATGCCGCCCGAGCCGCAACAAGGGTCAAATACTCTTCCTTTGTATGGCTCTAACATTTCTACCAGTAACTCAACAACGCTTCTTGGGGTGTAGAACTGTCCGCCCTTTTTGCCTTCAGCTAATGCAAACTCGCCAAGGAAATATTCAAAAACATGACCAAGAATATCGGCACTTCTGGCTTTGGCATCACCAAGCGCAATATTTCCGACCAAGTCAATCAATCCGCCTAAATTTGTGGTGTCAAGGTTACCTCTTGCATAAACTTTTGGCAGAACGTCCTTAAGTGATGGGTTTTCTTTTTCAATAGCATCCATTGCGCCATCAATGTCTTTACCGATTTCCGGCAGTTTTGCTCTTGATTGCAGATAAGACCAGCGGGCCTTTTCCGGAACAAAAAAGATATTTTCTGCTTTATACTCGTCTTTGTCCTCAGGGTCAGCACCGGCATATTCCCCTTCACCTTTTTTTAATTTCTGGTACAGCTCTTCAAAAACATCAGATATATATTTTAAAAATATCAAACCCAAAACAATATGTTTATATTCGGCTGCATCAATGTTTTTTCTGAGCTTGTCCGCCGCTTTCCAAAGCTGTTTTTCAATTGGTTCTTCTTTTTTACTGTTCATGTTATTCTTCGCCATTCTGCACATCCTTTTCTGTTTTACACTTTTTGTCTGACCTATTTATAGCAATTCTGCATTTCAATGATGTTTCCTTCATGATCTCGTACATTTAGACAAGTTACGGATGTTGCGATAAAACAGTTATTACTATTGGCTCCCTGGCCCCTATTATTCAACAAGAGGATAGAAAATCATTTTAGTTAGTCATCAATGTGGGGTGGGCGCGCTGAAAGCAGGCCATCATGAAGAGGTAAGGCGAGACATCCGGGCAGTGGTGGAGGAAGCCATGTCTGAGAGGCAAGACACTTTGGTAAAGGTTATCATCGAAACCTGCTATCTGACCGATAAAGAAAAGGTTGCCGCCTGCATTCTATCCAGGGATGCCGGAGCACACTTTGTTAAAACCAGCACCGGTTTTGGAACGGGCGGGGCGACGGTGGAAGATGTAGCCCTGATGCGGAAAACAGTGGGCCCGGACATGGGAGTGAAAGCCTCCGGCGGTATTAAAAACGCCCTGCAGACCCTGGCCATGATCGAAGCAGGGGCCAGCCGCATAGGCGCCAGTGCGGGAAAGGAAATAATAGCGCAGTTGACAAACTTCTGCCCATTGCGTAAAATTTATTAGTGAACTTTTCATATACATTAATTTATTTCATAAAACAGTATTCTTTAGTAAAAGTGTTGACCGGGAAAAGTAAGTGTACCATCTCAGGAGCAGGGAGGAAGGGTCCGGGACTGCAAGCCCTTCCCCGGGAATACACCGAAAGAACACCCGGGAGCGGCGCCTGAAGGCCTGACTGGCCTGTAGGGTGGCACGGCGGCCCCGTTAAAAGCCTGACAAGAGGGAATTATTCCAAACAGGGTGGCACCGCGGGAACTGCTCCCGTCCCTGGCCAGTATTTTTTGCATGGCCGGGGGCGGGGGTTTATTTTTTAAGGAGGGTTAATATAGATGGCTATCTCCAGACCCAGAGGAACCGGTGATATTCTTCCGGGGGAAATCCACAAATGGCATTACCTGGAGGATACCTTCCGGGAGGTCTGCCGGGAATATAAATACGAAGAAATCCGCACCCCCATTTTCGAGCATACCGAATTGTTTGAAAGGGGTGTGGGGGATACAACCGATATTGTGGAAAAAGAAATGTACACCTTTCTTGACCGTGGTAAGCGCAGCATCACCCTACGTCCGGAGGGAACGGCAGCCGCAGTCAGGGCGTATCTCGAAAACAAGCTGAGTGCCGGGCCGCAGCCGGTAAAGCTTTATTATACAGGACCCATGTTCCGCTATGACCGGCCTCAGGCCGGCCGCTTCCGCCAGTTTCATCAGGTGGGGGTGGAGGTGTTCGGTTCCCGTGATCCGGGGCTGGATGCCGAGGTCATGGCCATGGCCATGGATTATTATGCCCGGCTGGGTTTAAAGGAGCTGGAACTTCGCATCAACAGCGTGGGCTGTCCCCAATGCCGGCCCGTGCTGGGGGAAAGGCTGCTGGAATTCTTCCGGCCCTCCCTGGAGGAGCTTTGTACTAATTGCCAGGGACGCTACCAGCGCAACCCCCTGCGTATTCTGGACTGTAAAAGCAGCCGCTGCGGTGAACTCTCCGTGGGTGCTCCCACAACCCTGGACTGCCTGTGCAACGGGTGCGCCGGGCATTTTGCGAAGGTTAAAGGATACCTTGATTTGCTGAATATATCGTATTCTGTTGATTCCAGGCTGGTAAGGGGCCTTGATTATTACACCCACACCGCCTTTGAGATAATGGCTACGGATATTGGCGCCCAGAGTTCCATTGGAGGCGGGGGCCGGTATGACGGCTTGATGGAGGCCTGCGGTGGTCCTCCTACCCCGGGTATAGGCTACGCTCTGGGCATGGAGCGCATTATACTGACCATGGAGAGCCAGGGCATCGCCTTTCCGGAGCAACGGCTTATCGACGCCTTTGTGGTTTCCGTTGATCCGGGGGCCGAAATGAAGGCGTTTGAAATAGTTTTTATGCTCAGAAAAAACGGCCTCGGCGCGGATAAGGATCACATGGGCCGTAGCCTCAAAGCCCAGATGAAATATGCCGGGAAACTGAATCCCCGCTACACTGTGCTGCTTGGCAGCGATGAACTGGCCAGGGGCACAGCCGGATTGAAGGACATGGCCAGCGGGGTGCAGGAAGAAGTGCCGCTGTCCGGGCTGGTTCAAAGGATTAAAGGGTAATAAGCCAGGGGCAAGACACCGTACCAATATATCCAGTATTTTTTAGTAAAGTGACTATGCGAAAAATGTTTGACCGGGAGGAATAAATAATGTTTGAAAGTATGGGTGGATTAAAAAGGACCCACATGTGCGGGGATTTGAGAATCGAAGATGTGGGGAAGCAGGTTGTGCTGATGGGTTGGGTGCAGAAGCGCCGTGACCATGGCGGACTTATATTTGTGGATCTGCGGGACCGCAGCGGCATCGTACAGGTGGTTTTCAGCCCGGACACTTCCGCAGAAGCCTTTGCCAAAGCGGAAACAGTGCGCAGTGAATACGTGCTGGCCATTGAGGGCAAAGTGGTTCCCAGGCCGGAAGGCACCGAAAATCCCTCTTTGCCCACGGGTCAGGTGGACGTCAGCTGTCAAGGGCTAAAGATATTGAACCGGGCCAAAACACCACCTTTCTATATTGAAGATGGCATCGACGTGGATGAAAACCTGCGCCTGCGTTACCGCTATCTGGACCTCAGAAGGCCGGAAATGCAGCAGGTCGTTATATTACGCCACCGGACCGCCAAATTAGTGCGGGATTTTCTGGACCACAACGGTTTTCTGGAAATTGAAACCCCCATGCTTACCCGCAGCACACCGGAAGGAGCCAGGGATTATCTGGTGCCCAGCAGGATTAACCCGGGTCGCTTTTACGCCTTGCCCCAGTCCCCCCAGTTGTTCAAGCAGATACTGATGGTGTCGGGCATGGATAGGTATTTTCAGATTGTGCGCTGCTTCCGGGATGAGGATTTGAGGGCCGATCGGCAGCCGGAGTTTACCCAGATCGACATGGAAATGTCCTTTGTGGATGTGGATGACGTGATCACATTAACAGAGGAAATGGTGACCTCAATTTGTGCCGGGACCATCGGGCTGGAACTATCCCACCCCTTTCCCAGGCTCAGCTATAGTGAGGCCATGGACCGCTTCGGATCGGACAAGCCGGATACCCGTTTCGGTATGGAATTAACGGATATAACCGATGTGGCTAAAAACTGTGGCTTTAAAGTGTTTTCCGCCGCAGCTTCAGGGGGGAGAATTAAGGGCATCAACGCCAGGGGCTGCGGGAGCTTCAGCCGCAAGGAGATAGACGATCTTACCGCCTTTGCTGCCATTTATAAGGCCAGGGGGCTGGCATACTTTATAGTAACTGCAGAGGGTGTAAAATCACCCATAGCCAAATTTTTCAGGGAAGAAGAGATTGACACCATACTGATCCGTCTGGAAGCCCGTGAGGGCGATTTACTGCTCTTTGTGGCTGACAGTCCGGAGGTTGTGGCGGCCTCCCTGGGGGCACTACGGGTGCATCTGGCTGAAAGATTGGTGCTGATTCCGGAAAACCTGTTTAACTTCCTCTGGGTAACCGACTTCCCGCTGCTGGAATATGATGGGGAGGAGCAGCGGTTTGTGGCCATGCATCACCCCTTTACCTCACCCCGGGAGGATGATTTGGAGTTGCTGGAAAGCGATCCGGGTGAAGTAAGGGCCAAAGCCTATGATCTGGTGCTGAACGGAGTGGAGGTTGGTGGCGGCAGCATACGGATACACCGGCGGGACATTCAGGAAAAAATGTTTAAGATTATTGGACTTACCCGGGAGGAGGCTATGGAGAAATTTGGCTTCATGCTGGAGGCTTTTGAATACGGGACCCCTCCCCACGGTGGCATAGCCTTTGGTTTTGACCGTTTGGTAATGCTGCTGGCAGGGAAAAAGAGCATCCGGGACGTTACTCCCTTCCCCAAAACCCAGAGCGCAACCTGTTTGATGACCGGTGCCCCGGGCACGGTGGACCCGGTCCAGCTCAAGGAACTGCATGTCCGGGCTGAGGTAAAGCCGCCCAAGGCTATAAATCAGGCGTAAAGGCATCCATATTATGGAGTGATAGACGAAAAAGGACAAATTGTGTCGATCCAGGCATGTATAAGAAGGTTAAATATTTTTTATAATATAATCAAAACAAAGCACTATTTGTCTGCACTTGCCACGGGTTCACCGGTATGGTAACATAATATATGCAAAGAAAAACACCCTGCTATGTGCGTGATTACTCTGAAGTTTTGAGCCAACACTGCTTGAAAGGGAGTCCGGACTCTGGTTGTGGCTTACATGCCCTTGAAACACCAGGGAAGTAAAAATCAATCAGGAGGGCACCCACCTGTTTGAACAGGTTCAAGGAAATTTTGGGGTTTTGACGGCATTAGTGGGGTTCATTTCGTATAAACAAGTTTTCGTACTCTGGATATAAGTGAGCCTTGAGTTCGGAAGGGGTTATTCCCCTGCCGAACCCTTAGAGCGAACTTAGTTCGAGCTTTACAGCCTATTGATCCCCGACCTTCGAGGACGGGGTCTTACAGGCTGTTAGCGAGATAATAGAGTCGAAAGCTTTTTTGTTATTTGTCAGGCCTTTGCAAAAACAGATTGCAGGCTGGATTATTTTGTCGGAGGAAGCATATTGGACAGACGTTTTTCCCGTACCGAACTTTTGATCGGCAAGGAGGGACTGGCTAAACTGGCAGCTGCCCGGGTAGCCGTGTTCGGGCTGGGCGGGGTTGGTTCTTTTGCTGCTGAGGCCCTTTGCAGGGCTGGGGTGGGAGGGTTTATTCTGGTGGACGGTGATGTGGTTGATATCAGTAATATCAACCGTCAGCTGCATGCCCTGGATTATACCGTGGGCAGGCCCAAAGTGGAATTGATGGCCGGCAGAATGGCTGCCATCAATCCTGCAGCGTCTATCAGTTCATGCTATCTGCGCTATGTACCCGGCGACGGCCAAAAATTTTTTAAGGAAAGGCCGCATTACGTGGTTGATGCCATTGACGATGTGCCGGCCAAGGTGGATTTGTTAAAATACTGCGTGTCCACTGGTATTCCGGTGCTGTCCAGTATGGGGGCGGGCAATAAACTTGATCCCACAGCATTTAAAGTGGCGGATATAGCGGCCACCTCGGTTTGCCCTCTAGCCCGCGCTGTCAGAAGGCGGCTCAGGCAGGAGGGGATTACAGAGGGGGTAAAAGTTGTGTATTCCACCGAAAAGCCCAGGATGGTCGACGCCGTTAACAGTGGCAGCATTTCCTTTGTTCCTTCCGTAGCCGGACTTATTATGGCGGCTCTTGTGGTTGAGGACCTGCTAAAGGCATAATAGGTTTTTTAAGGTAAATGAATTGACAATAACTTTTAGGGAATATTATAATTTAGAAAGAGAAAGGCATTGATTACATTAATTTACATATTATTTTACTATAAAACCGGGCATAGTGGCCGGGATTATATATAAGGAGGGAGAGGAAGTATTGGCCAGCGAACTTATTCAGTATTTGTCCGATGCCAGCATTAAGGATTTCGTAGGCAAATCAGACGTGCCGGTGGTGGTGGATTTCTGGGCAGAATGGTGCGGACCCTGTAAGATGATTGCCCCTGTGGTGGAGGAACTGGCCGCGGAATATAAGGGCAAAGCATCGGTGGCAAAGTTGAATGTGGATGAAAACCGGTCTACGCCGGCGGAGCTTAAAGTTATAAGTATTCCGACATTGATTATTTTTAAAGGCGGCCAGGAGGTTGAACGCTCCATAGGCTTTAAAACCAAAAAAGAATTGAAAGCAATAATTGACAAACATATATAATAACATGAAGAAGCGCGTGTAACCCACGCGTTTTTTATTTTTTTTGCCTTCCCGGGTATTATTTAATTAAAAAAATGACCATACTATTAGCATCTTATATTTTACACGGGAGGTGAGTTTGATGGTAGTTACACCGCTGGCGGATTATTTCAGAAAAGTTAATGATCGCTTACCTGAGGAAGCTGAACGCGTTTTACTGGCGCTAGTGGATCAGGGCAGCATGAATAAAGAGGAATTGTCCCTTACTGCAAAGGTTAAAAGGGCGGTTCTGGATCATGTGGTGATGCAGCTTTACGCCCTTGGTCTGGTGGAAGTGTCTACAGAAGGAAAAAGTAAAATATGCAGCCTGACCAGGCTGGGTGATGAATTCCTGAACCTGATCAGAGAAGCCGGTTGATAACAACCGGCTTTCTTATTGACTGACTGGAATTGACTGGAAAACAGGTACATATAACCGGCAAAACCTTCGCATTAGGACGGAGGTTTTTAATTTTTTTGTATTGTCCGGTGACTTAAAAAAGGTCATGCGGTATTAAATGTATTTGATGGTCATTTGACCTGCCCATCGCAGTGCCTTAACGGATTGTCAAAAACTCCTTGATTCAAAAATTGGAGGTAAAAAGGCAATTCTGAACTTTGGTTACGACCATAGTGATTGGCTTTTAGATCCAGCCATTGAGGCATTCGAAGTATTGGCCGCTGCTAGCTTTATAATAGGTGAGCAATATGTAGCAGAGTTTAATAACCTCATCCACCCTATTCACGATAGAGGTCGTGTATTTGCATGGGAATTAATTGATAGAAAAGATATGGCTCTATAATCGCAGAAACTGGAAATGAGTCGAAGACGAGAGGGTGGCGGATGGGTTCGTAGTAGCAAAGAAAGCGGGTAACGCCGCTGGAGCGAAGGAACCCTGCTATTCGAAAAACCTTCAACAAAACCGGGAGGCAAGGACGAGATGACAAAGGCGTCCATTAACTGCAGGAACTGAGAAGAAGGATTTACCTCTTTAGGTAATTGGTTGCGTTGCGACAGTTGAGAAGAACCGTCTCCTGTCGCAACGCAATGAACCATTGTTCTGTATTTGATTCTTCTGGTATAATAAAGGTGTGAAATACTCTGTAGACAAAGGCTGTCATTCAGTCTACTCACTTTGGATTCACTGTATCTGCTGTGACAAATACCGGCGCAAGGCACTCGCACCCGAAGCATTTGCAAATATCTGATTGTTCGGGGAAGAGTTGCACTGATCGAATAGAAATGTGTAAGCCAAACTCATTGACAAATATGAAAAGATATACAGCCGACCAGGACTCTGCTATGCTTTGGCCCGGCGCTGAAGTGTAGGCCGTCAGCAATAACCAGAAAGCGAGGCAAAGAAAGATGACAATCGTCGATTTTCGAGAGGAAATAAAACGGCTTGATGTTGCTGAACGAATTTTGTTAGCAGAAGAAATCTGGGACAGCATTGTGGAAAACCAAGAGGCGGTTGCTATTTCACAGGCTCAAAAGGATGAATTAGAACAACGTCTGGAGTTCTATAGTAATGCCCCGGAAAAAGGCTTGTCTTGGCAAGAAGTCAAGTTGCGCATACAGAAATCGAAATGATGTCTCCTTTGATTGTCCGCCCTGAAGCGGAAGAGGACATAAAAGAAGCCTACTTGTGGTATGAAGGGCAGCGCCTTGGACTGGGCGAAGACTTTTTACTCTGTGTAGAAGAAGGGTTAGCAAAAATCCAGCGAAATCCTGAAATGTACACAATTGTGCATAGAGATATTCGGCGCATACTGATTCGCAGGTTTCCTTTTGGTATATTTTATATTGCATCTTCAGAGAAGTTGGTGGTTTTGGCCGTATTACACGGGCAGCGCGATCCAAATCGATGGAAAGAGCGTGCATAGGTGCGACAGGTGGGAGGTTCTTGCTGTCGCATCCCTAACGGGGGTACAACTTAGCCTCCGTTTTTATTTGTTTTGCTGGAGGATGGTATGGTAGAATAATACAAACAAAGGTTCGGTAACTATTTGGCGGGAGGTGAAGCTCTTGAAAAATTTATTTGAGCATTCCTTCAATGATCATTTGCGCCGGAGCGCTCCGCTGGCGGAAAGGATGCGGCCCCGCACCCTGGAGGATTTTGAAGAGCAGTACGGTGTTATCGGTGCGGGCACGCCTCTGCGCAGGGCGGTGGAAAACGACACCCTTAGCTCCGTTATACTGCACGGACCGCCCGGGACCGGTAAAACTACCCTGGCCAGAGTTATCGCCGGGATGACCAAAAGCCACTTCGAAACCATTAATGCGGTGATGGCCGGTGTGGCGGATATCCGCCGGGTGGTGGAGGAGGCCAGGGAGAGGCTGACCCTTTACCGTGAGGGCACTGTACTATTTATTGATGAAATACACAGGTTCAATAAAGCTCAGCAGGATGCCCTGCTGCCCTTTGTGGAGAGCGGACTGGTAACGTTGATCGGGTCTACCACCGAAAACCCCCTTTTTACCGTAAACAGGCCTCTGCTGAGCCGCTCCCGGCTCTACCGCCTGGAACCCCTTTCCCGGGAGGCGCTGGTGCGGGTAATGAGGCGGGCGCTGAACGATACGGAGAGGGGCCTGGGGAATTACCGGGCAGATATGGAAGACGGGGTGCTGGAGTACATGGCCGGGGTCGCCAACGGAGACGCCAGGGCTGCTCTCAACTGCCTGGAGCTGTCCGTTATGACCACGCCCCCCGGAGAAGACGGGGTCAGGAGGATAGGGAAGGAATTGGCTGTGGAGGCCTGCGGCGGCAGGGTGCTGCAGTTTAACCGGGAGGATGAACATTATGATGCGGTGTCTGCCTTTATCAAGAGCATGCGGGGGACCGATCCCCAGGCTACCCTATACTGGCTGGCCCGGATGATATACGCCGGCGATGATCCGGAGTTCATTTGCCGCAGGATTATGATACATGCGGCGGAGGATGTGGGTCTGGCAGACCCCAGGGCGATTATGGTGGCGGTAGCAGCTGCCCAGGCGGTGGAAAGGGTGGGTATGCCCGAGGGAAGGATTATTATGGCCGAGGCGGCCCTGTATGTGGCGCTGGCGCCCAAAAGTAATTCCGTGGTTATGGGTATCAATGCCGCCCTGAAAACGGTGAGGGATGAGCAAGCCACGGCCGTTCCCCGGCATTTAAGAGATGGCAGCTTTTTTAAACTGGAAAGAATCGCGGGCAACAAAACGGTGAATGAATATAAATATCCCCACGATTTTCCGGGACATTATGTTAAACAGGAGTATTTGCCGGAGAATGTTGTCGGGAGTGAATTTTACACCCCCTCGGCCAGCGGTGAGGAAAAGGAGATCCGGTTGCTGCTGGAAAAACTAAAAAAGTACGGTAAATAGCCGCCAAAAAATAATTCAGACCAAAACACTCGGGATTATTGACATGGCAAAATGTCCGTGGTAATATAGGCCATATAATCCAGAGTAAAATACTCTGGATTAAAAGGGGGTGGGTATTTGAAGCTTTCCACCAAGGGACATTACGGTCTGAAGGCCATGTTTGATCTGGCGCAGCATTACGGGACGGAACCCATTCCTTTGAAAAACGTGGCGGAACGGCAGAACCTGCCTGAATATTACCTGGAACAGATTATAGCTGTGCTGAGGAAAGCGGGGCTGGTAAGAAGTGTCCGGGGTGCCCAGGGAGGATATATTCTGGCCAAAACTCCCGGCGAAATTAGAGTCGGGGACGTAATCAGGGCCATGGAGGGTCCCATAGCCCCGGTGGAATGTGTCAGCGAGCTGGACCCGGCGGAATGCGACAATGCAGATTTTTGCATCACCAGAACCGTTTGGGCCAGGGTAAGGGATAGTATTGTAGATGTGCTTGACTCCATAAGCCTTGGGGATATGTGCCGGGAGGCTAAAAATCTGCCGCCGGTTCCCGGGAAGGTGGAGAAGTAGACGGTTCTTTTGTCCCCAGCGGTAGCTTATAGCCTGGGGGCGAAATCAGCAGAAATAATATATCACAGGAGGTTTTGGACATGCGCAAAGTATACTTCGACCACAGCGCCACAACCCCGGTTCGCCCGGAAGTGGTCGACGAAGTGTGCACTTCTCTGAAAGAAAACTTCGGCAATCCCACCAGCCTGCACTATTTTGGCCGGCAGGTGCGCAAGGACGTGGAAGCGGCCAGGGAAAAGGTGGCTGCAGCTATCGGCGCCATTCCCAATGAGATAGTTTTTACCAGCGGTGGAACCGAGTCGGACAACATGGCCATTCATGGTGTTGCCATGTCCAATAAGAACAAAGGTAATCACATCATAACCAGCGCCGTGGAACATCATGCTGTAATGAATACGGTAAAGGCGCTGGGCAAAGAAGGTTTTACCATAACCATACTGCCGGTGGATAAATACGGCATGGTCAGTGTTAATGATGTGGTGGCCGCCATCACGGATAAAACAATATTAATTACCATTATGCATGCCAATAATGAAGTGGGCACCATCATGCCCATTCAGGAAATAGCTAAACTGGCATATGCCAGGGGCATTTTTATGCACACCGATGCAGTGCAGAGTTTCGGTAAAATTCCGGTGAACGTGAATGAACTGGGAGTGGACCTGCTCACCATATCGGCCCATAAAATATACGGGCCCAAAGGAGTAGGCGCACTTTATATCAGGAAGGGCACCCGCTGGAAGCAATCCCTTTTCCATGGCGGCGCCCAGGAAAGGCTGCGCCGGGCGGGTACGGAGAATGTTCCGGGTATTACCGGCCTGGGTAAGGCTGCTGAACTGGCCATGGCGGATCTGCCAAAGGAGACGGAATATCTTAAAACATTGCGGGACCGGCTGATCCGGCAGGTTACCACAAAAATCGACCGTGTAAAACTCACCGGCCATCCGGATAAGAGGCTGCCCAACCACGCCAGCTTTACCTTTGAATTTATTGAGGGCGAATCCATGCTGTTAAGCCTGGACATGAAGGGCATAGCCGCTTCCAGCGGTTCCGCCTGTACCTCCGGCTCCCTGGAGCCCTCCCACGTGCTGCTGGCCATGGGGATACCCCACGAGATCGCCCACGGCTCCATCAGAATTACCCTGGGCAGGGACAATACCATGGAGGATATCGACTATTTTCTGGAGGTCATGCCGCCCATTGTGGACAGGTTGAGGGCTATGTCGCCGCTGGACCAGGAAACAGAGTTTGCCAGCAACGGTGGCTGTGATGCATGTAAAAGCAGCGGTTCCTGCAAATCTTAGATTAGCTCCGGGGAAATGATATTTTTTGGGAGGTTGGGGTATGTATACAGAGAAGGTCATGGATCATTTTGAAAATCCCAGGAATGTTGGGGAAATTGAAAATCCCGATGGTGTTGGACAGGTGGGTAACCCAACCTGTGGCGATATCATGAAAATATATCTAAAAGTAAATGATGACAACGTAATCGAGGACGTAAAATTTAAAACCTTCGGCTGTGGGGCTGCCATTGCCACCAGCAGTATGGTTACGGAAATGGTAAAGGGAAAGACACTGGACGAAGCATTAAAAATTAGTAATAAAGCTGTGGCCGACGCCCTGGGAGGACTTCCGCCCAAAAAAATGCATTGTTCCAACCTGGCCGCCGACGCGCTGCAGGCGGCTATAGAAGATTATATGAGCAAAAAGGGTAAGAAATAATTGCGTACAAGCACGGTTAAATTATATTACGGGTGAGTGCAATTGGCTAAAGGTAAAAAAGTGATAGTAGCCATGAGCGGCGGGGTGGATAGTTCGGTCACCGCCGCTATTTTACTTGAAGAAGGTTATGAGGTCATGGGAGTCACCATGCAGCTCTGGGATCCGGACGTGACCGAGGTGGCAGGGGAGCATGTGGGGTGCTGTTCCCTGGAAGCCGTGGAAGATGCCAGGAGGGTGGCCAACCGGCTGGGCATACCTTATTACGTTATGAATTTCCGCCGCACCTTCGAGGAGAAGGTAATTAATTATTTTATAGCAGAATACTTTTCCGGCAGGACTCCCAACCCATGCATAGCCTGCAACCGGTACGTAAAATTTGCCTCACTGCTGCAAAAGGCGGTGGCCCTGGGCGCCGACTATGTGGCCACCGGCCACTATGCCCGGCTTTTCTATGATCAGACCACGGGAAGGCACCTGGTACGCAGGGCGGTGGATGTCAGAAAGGATCAGACATACGTACTGTACAATCTTACTCAGGAACAGATTGCCAGAACCCTGATGCCCCTGGGGGCATATACCAAGGAGGAAGTCCGCCGGATGGCTGCGGAAAGGAATTTAACCGTGGCTGATAAACCCGAGAGCCAGGAAATTTGTTTTGTGGCGGACGACGACTACAACCGTTTTCTGGCGGAAAGGGCCGGGGAGCGGGTTCAGCCCGGCAATTTTGTGGACCTGCAGGGGAATGTTATCGGCAGGCACAGGGGGATACCCTTTTACACTATCGGCCAGCGCAGGGGACTTGGCCCGTCTTTCGGGCGGCGGATGTACGTGGTGGATATAGACAAGGATACTAATAATGTGGTGCTGGGGGATAACAAAGATCTTTTCACACCAGAGCTGGAGTCGTCGGACAATAATTTCATTGTTTTCGACGAATTGACTGGCCCAACGGAGGTGGAAGCCCAGATACGCTATAACGGCAGCCCTTCCCCGGCGGTTATTACTCCTTTGCCGGGAGGCCGGGCCAGGGTTAGTTTTGTCAGGCCCCAGCGGGCCATCACACCCGGCCAGGCGGTGGTGTATTACCGGGGGGATTTGCTGGTGGGCGGGGGGACCATTGAGAAAGTCTGCCGTTAGCTAGACGGGTTATACTTTCCCGTGAGTGGTCGGTATTTGTTTTTATTCGTATACAAGGAAAAGACCGGGATTTATGAAACCCCGGTCTTTTTATATGCTGGATGCTACAGCTAATTCAGCTTCCATCCCTTGTCTTCAAAATAGTACTGGGTAACACCGTCTTTGTCTTTGTAACTGTGCCATTCACCCTCCCGGTCCGGGTCAATGTAGATATAGTGTAACTTTCCTCTGGCGTCCTTGTAAAAATGCCACTCACCGTCCCGGTCAAAGTCCAGGTCCAGGTTGCGGTATTCGTTTTTGTAAAGCGGTCCGTCGGTGTAATAAATTTTACCGTTTTTGTCGTAATATCTGTAGTTATGACCGGAATCACTGTAGGACAATCTGTCAAACCGGTATATTTTTTTTATCTTGGCCGGTACCTTGTAGTCAATATCTCCGGACCAGTAATGGCCGTGCTGGCCGTTACTAATGCTGTAAATATTATCAAAGGTTAGTGTTTTCCCTTGCGTCTCCCCGGCGAATGCTACGGAAGTCAAAATCAGCAGGGAAAACAGTAATGTGGTGAGGCCCGCAATTATTTTCTTCATCGTGTTTAAAATCCTTTCTGCCAATTTGCTAAATATTTTGTTAGACAGGGAAGCTAAAGGTAAATTTACCATTTATTCGATACTAATCTATAGATTATAGATGGAATACCCTCCTTGAAGAATTATATTTAACTTATTGGTAATAATCAATAATTAAATGGTGGTAATAATATAACAAACAACTTCTTTGACCATTAAAATGCAGCTAAAGGAGTTGCTGGGGCACAATATCTTGGTCTCCTTTTTAGCGGTGGTGGAGACAAATATGAATGTACGTAAGTGGCGCATTTTTTGTTTTATAAGCGGTTATAATATTCATCATGAAGGGTTTGGGAGGCGAGACGATTTGCAGTGCCCTATTTGTGGCGGCAAAGCTACCGGCAAAGTGGGTGTGGAGCAGTATTACTGCTGGGATTGCTGCGTTGAATACAGGCTGAATAAGGAAGGTGTGCAGATCTATGAGGTTGCCGAGGACGGCAGCCTGGTAGCCTTTGATCCGCATAACGAATTTCTTATGTAAAATAACCGGGGGGAATATTCATGAAAAAGGGATTTCTACGGGGTGTGATTGCCGGTGCCATGATGGGGGCTTTCGCCGGGTTATTCATGAAACCCCAACGCAAAATGGAAGTCAAAGATTTAAAGCAACTGGCGGATACCGGCGCCTGGCAGAAAAGTGCGCAAAATCTGGTCCAGGGTATATCAAGAAGGGTGAACAGGATGAAGTGAGGATACAATCCTCACTTTTTTTCTACAATTGGGGACATTCCTCCGACCCTAAAGTCAGGTTTTAATTGGGGACATTCCTCCTACCCCAGAGCAAGGCTCCAAATGGAGGTGTGTCTCCTTTCCTATTTAGAGGTGTGTCCCCATTCATTTTAACCCCTACTGGAATATTGATTACTTTCGGGGTGACGTATGGTGTCCTGGTGGAGTGAAATAACAATCCGGCGCAGATTGTTTTATGCGATTATTTTTACCGGCGCGCTGTACATGCTTTATTTAATAAGGAGTATATTACCGGCTTTTTTAATGGCCGGGGTACTGGTGTACCTGCTGAGTCCTTTGGTGGACGCCGTGGAGAGGCGAGGGCACAGGCGGGTTTCGTCGATCCTGGTGGTGTACCTGGCCATGGTTGTGTTGGGTGCGGCCATGGGACTGTACGGGCTGCCCAGACTGGTGGGGCAGCTTAACACCCTGACCGGCACGGTTCCGGTGTACACCAGACAGGTGCAGGATATGGCCGAAGAATTTCAGGACAGGTATACCAGGGCCGGGCTGCCCAGGGAAATGAAAGAAATAATCGATGCCCGTATAAACCATCTGGAGAAAAAAATATTATCCGTAGCCGAGAGGGCCGCCGCCGGGATGGTAGGTTTGGTGGGGCATATAGTCAATATTTTACTGGCCCCGGTGCTGGCCTTTTATATTTTAAAGGATTTGGGGCGGTGCAAAGCCGAAATGACCCGGTTGATACCCTTGCGCTGGCGGATGGATGTGCTGGAACTGCTTGGTGATGTCAACCGTGTGCTGAAAAACTATATCCAGGGCTACCTGCTGGTCTGTCTAGTGGTGGGGCTTCTGGTGGGACTGACCCTGGCCGCCCTGGGCGTGGAATTTGCCCTCACCCTGGGCATCTTTGCCGGGCTGACCGAATTAATTCCTTATTTCGGCCCTGCCATTGGGGCCGTTCCCGCAGTGGCCCTGGCCCTGCTTACCTCTAAGTGGCTGGCCGTTAAGGTGGTGCTGGCCTTTTTCGTGATTCAACAGTTAGAGGGCAACGTCATTTCTCCCAAATTGTTGGGAGACAGGGTGGGGCTGCACCCGCTGGCGGTTATCATTTTTCTGTTCGCCGGCGGCAAGCTATACGGCCTTACGGGTATGTTGCTGGCGGTACCGGCTACGGCAGTTTTGAAAATATTTCTGTCCTTTGCAGGGCGTAAGCTCTTTTTGGTCTAGGAGGCCGCTTCCAAAACTGCCGCTCAAACCGATTCTTGACACTTTACGGGCGTATTATGTATAATTATACAGCAAAATTCGGGGTGGCAGGAAAAGGTAAGAAGGTGGAGTGATAGTTTGAAGAGAATGTCCGGAAGCGAAATCAGGGAGAAATATTTGAGTTATTTTGAAAACAAGGGGCATAGAATTTTGCCCAGTGCCTCATTGATTCCGGCCAACGACCCCAGTATACTATGGACCGCCGCCGGAATGGTACCCTTTAAGCCATATTTTACCGGAGCGGCGAAGCCGGAAGTGCGTCGGGCTACCACCTGTCAGAAATGTCTGCGCACACCGGACATTGAATCTGTGGGGCGAACCGCAAGGCACCATACCTTCTTCGAAATGCTGGGCAACTTTTCTTTCGGAGATTATTTTAAGAAGGAAGCCATTAGCTGGGCCTGGGAATTTGTGACGGAACAACTGGAAATTCCGGCAGACAGGCTGTGGATTACTATCTACCTGGATGATGATGAGGCCTTTGATATATGGCGTCAGGATGTGGGGATACCGGAAAGCCGCATTGTCAGAATGGACAAAGATACTAACTTCTGGGAAATAGGCGTGGGACCATGCGGCCCGTGCTCGGAAATATATATAGATCTGGGTGAGGAAAGAGGCTGCGGCAGCCCGGATTGTGCCGTGGGGTGCGACTGTGACCGCTACCTGGAGATATGGAACCTGGTGTTTATCCAGTTTTTCAGGGATGAGTCCGGTAATTACGCACCCCTGGAAAACAAGGGAATCGACACCGGCATGGGGCTGGAGCGGGTTGCTTCGGTATTACAGAATGTACCCTCAAACTTTGATACCGATTTGTTCAGGGAAATAATGGATTTTACCGCCGGTGAAATAGGCGTCAAATATGGTATAGATAAAGATACCGACCTCGGCCTGAAAGTTATTGCCGACCATTGCCGGGCGGTTACCTTTGCCGTTGCCGACGGGGCGCTTCCCTCCAATGAGGGTCGCGGTTATGTATTACGCCGCCTAATCCGCCGGGCGGTGCGCTTCGGCCGCCTGCTAGGCGAGGCCGAGCCTTTTCTCTACAAGGTGGCCGGTGCCATCATCCGGCAGATGTCTGCCGCCTACCCGGAGTTGGAAGAGAACCGGGAGCACGTTTTAAAAGTAATGCGTATCGAGGAAGAGCGTTTCGGCGAAACCCTTTCCCAGGGCACGGAGATACTTAACAAACTGGTGCAGGAGGCCAAATCTTCGGGCAAAAAGCAGATTACCGGCGTAGATGCTTTTAAACTGTACGATACCTTCGGCTTCCCTCTGGAGCTAACCAGGGAAATTGCTGACGAAAATAGCCTGGGAGTGGATGAGGACGGTTTTGCCGTGGCTATGGAGGAGCAGCGCCACCGGGCCCGCAGTGCCAGGCAGGAGACGGAATACCTGTCCGAAACCGGAGTATTGTTTAAGAATGTGCGGGATAAATACGGCGAGACAGATTTTGTGGGCTACAGTACCTTGGAAGCCAGAGGAAGGGTATTGGCTTTAATTAAAGAGGGTCAGCAGGCTGACCGGGCGGTGGCCGGGGAGGAAATTCACTTTGTGCTGGATATCACCCCCTGTTATGCGGAATCAGGCGGACAGGTAACGGATTACGCCAGGGTTACGGGAACGGAGCTGGAAATTGACGTATATGAGGTATATAAGCCGGTGGAAGGTCTTTTTGTACACCGGGGCAGGGTGGTAAGCGGCATGATCCGGGAAAATGATGAGGTGTCGGTGACGGTGGATGCCGGTAGACGTGCCGCCGTAGGTCGTAACCACTCCGCCACCCACCTGTTGCACAAGGCTCTGAAAGCGGTATTGGGGGATCATGTAAATCAGGCCGGCTCCCTGGTGGAGCCTGACAGGCTCAGATTTGACTTTACCCATTTTACTACCGTGTCGCCGGAAGAAATACGCAGCATAGAAGAAATAGTAAACTCCAGGGTGCTGGATAACCTGCCGGTGGATACTGCGGAAACTTCCCTGGCAGAGGCCCGGGCCGCAGGTGCGGCGGCGCTCTTCGGAGAGAAATACGGTGAGCGGGTGCGGCTGGTAAAAATGGGGGATTTCAGCCTGGAACTGTGTGGTGGTACCCATGTGCGTTGCACCGCCGAAGTGGGCCTGTTCAAGATGCTGGGAGAAAGTTCAGTGGGTTCCGGGTTGCGCAGGGTGGAAGCTGTTACGGGTGAGGGAGCTTTGCGTTATATCTACGCCAGAGACGAGCAACTGGAAAAAATCGCCCGGAGCGTTAAGGCGGCCTCCCATGAGGTTGTGCACCGGGTGGATGCACTGGTCCGGGATTACCGGGAACTGGAGCATGAAACCGAAGCCCTTAGGGCCAAGCTGGCCCGCTTTGAGGTGCAAAGCATGCTTGACCAGGTTACAGATTTGAAAGGGATCAAATTCCTGGCCGCCCGAACCGCCGTTCCGGACATGGACAGTCTGCGGGCCATGGTGGACCTGCTCAGGGATCGCCTGGGGTCGGGAGTTATAGTGCTGGCAAGTCCGGCGGGAGACAGGGTCAATTTGGTGGTGGCTGTAACCAAAGACCTGCTTAGCCGCGGGCTGCATGCAGGTAAGATTATCAAGGAGGCTGCCACAGTGGTGGGCGGCGGCGGCGGCGGACGTCCCGAGATGGCTATGGCCGGGGGTAAGGATGCCGGGCATATACAGGATGCACTGGACAGGGCCAGGATCGTTACCGGTGAGCAAATTAAGGACTGAAACGGGCGGGTGTAACAAACCGCTCAAACCTTATTTATAATAATTTTAAGTGGCTTTTTATAGTAATGGAGGAAAAGGTTAAACAACAACGAATTATTAATACGAAATGAGGTTATATTTTTCTTAAGGGGGGCTAAACCGTGCTCAAAGAACCATTTGAAGAAACTGTGATGTTTAAGGTGCAGGCAGAAGAAGTAAACCAGGCCAGGGAAATACTGCTGACGGTGTATACCGCCCTGAAGCAAAAGGGATATAACCCCATTAACCAGATTGTGGGCTACCTGTTGTCCGGCGACCCGGCCTACATAACCAGCCACAGTAACGCCAGAAGTCTTATCCGGCGGCTGGAAAGGGACGAATTGCTGGAAGAACTGGTTAAAAACTACCTGGAAAAGTAACCCTGCTACCCGGCAGGGTTTTTTATAGATCGGGGTGAAGGACCGATAGTCCTGAGGGGCGGCAGCCCCTTTTTTAATTGAGGTTGGGAATTATCCAGGTGGATAATTCCCTAAAATTAAGGTGAAACGTTTTGGAATATAACTATCTCGGTAAAACAGGTATCAAGGTTTCCCGACTGTGTTTCGGCGCCCTTACGGTGGGACCGTTACAGGCGAATCTTCCGGTGGGGGAGGGAGTCGCCGTGATTAGGCGGGCGCTGGAGTCAGGGGTTAATTTCATCGACACGGCGGAATTGTACCAGACCTATCCTTACATCAGGGAGGCCATTCGCGGCAGGGAGCACGAAACCATAATTACCACCAAATGTTACGCCTATACCCGGGAAGGCATGAAAAAAAGCCTGGACGTTGCTTTGGCCGGGCTGGGGCGGGATTAT
Organism: Peptococcaceae bacterium BRH_c4b; assembly: GCA_000961595.1. Classification (GTDB taxonomy): domain Bacteria; phylum Bacillota; class Desulfotomaculia; order Desulfotomaculales; family Desulfocucumaceae; genus Desulfocucumis. Next base: position 24,708 of record LADO01000021.1, on the reverse strand, counting down.
ATCGATATTTTTCTTTTGCATGAGCAGGAGTCGGAGCTTACCATCCAGGGGCACTGGGAGGCGGTGGAATATTTACTTGAGGCCAAACGGCGGGGTGTGGTGCGGGCTGTGGGCATCTCCACCCATTCCGTGCGGGGGGTCAGGGCAGCTGCGTCTGTACCGGAATTCGACGTCATACATCCCCTGGTTAACATCTCCGGTATAGGTATTTGTGATGGCACGGTGGAGGATATGATTGGCGCCATTCAGGAAGCCTGGCGGGCGGGCAAGGGATTGTACGGCATGAAGGCCCTGGGGGGAGGAAATCTCATAGGAAACAGCGGGGAGGCCTTCTCCTTTGTGCTTTCCCTGTCCGGTCTGGCTTCCGTGGCGGTGGGTATGAGGACCGCTGCGGAGGTGGATTACAATGTTGCTATATTTGGCGGACTTACGGTTACACGGGAGATTGAACAAATAGTAAGCTCACAGAGGCGCCAGCTGCATATTGAAGACTGGTGCCGGGGCTGCGGGGAATGCGTAAAGCGCTGCGGCGCCGGGGCCCTGAGCATTGTTGGCGGAAAGGTGAAGATTGAGCAGGGCCTATGCCGCCTGTGCGGCTACTGCGGCAGTGCCTGCCCGGAATTTTGCATAAAAATTGTTTAATTTTATAATCATAAACTTAAGCGGCGGTGATTGGGTGCGGATTATGGGTATCGATTTGGGGGATAAAAGAATAGGGATTGCCATAAGCGATCCCCTGGGCTGGACTGCCCAGGGCGTGGAGGTAATCCGCCGTGACGGCAACCAGGGCAGGGATATGAGTAGGATCAAGGAACTGGCTGCCAGCTACGATGTGGAGAGAGTGGTGGTTGGGCTGCCCAGGAACATGAACGGCACCCTGGGGGAGAGGGGCGAAAAATCAAAGGCCTTTGCCGAAAAAATAGGTTTCTTGTTATCACTGCCGGTGGATCTCTGGGATGAGCGTCTGAGCACGGTGGCGGCGGAAAAAGCCCTCCTGGAGGCGGACACCAGCAGAGCGAAGCGAAAAAAGGTTATCGACAAGGTGGCAGCTGCCATAATACTGCAGGGTTACCTGGATGCCGCCGGAAATAAAAAATAGGTTTGATTTTCTTTGCATAACGGACTATTATCTCGCTAACAGCCTGTAAGACCCCGTCCTCGAAGGTCGAGGATAAACAGGCTGTAAAGCTCGAACTAAGTTCGCTTTTAAGGAAAGGGGACACACCTCTAATAAAAGTCTGACTTTGGGGTGAGGAATGTCCCCAACGTATGTTCGGTAGGGGAATAACCCCTTCCGAACCCAAGGCTCACTTATATTCCTTTTCCTTGACAAGTGTCTTTTCCTGGTATACAATAGGGTGAATTTTTTATTATTGAGGTGAGTTGAATTGTCTGACAAGGATCATAACAATAAAAATCAATCTGGAAATGGCGCGGGTGATGAACATCAGGACGGGCACCAGTGCGGACACGATCATGATTGCGGGTGCGATTGCGGCGAAGATGAGGTTTTGACACTGGTGGATGAAAACGGCGAGGAGCGGGATTTTACAGTAATTGATGTTATTGAAATAGAAGGAACGGAATACGCCATCCTGTTGCCGGTGGATGATGATTCGGATGAGGCCATAATATTGAGGTTTGAAAAGGATGCCGAGGGCAACGAGTTGCTGGTTGACATAGAAGACGACGAGGAATGGGAAAAAGTGGCGGATGCCTGGGAAGAAATGATTGCGCAAGAAGAATAATGGGATATAATAATCAATAACCGGAATAAAACCGGCCCGTGGGAAGCGTCCCCGCCGGTTTTTTTGCTGTGCGGGATTGCGTGGATTATTTTGCCATAAAAGATTAAAACTTATATATTGTCGGAACACAGGTAAAAATCAGGGCGTCCTTCTTGTAACAGGAGGTAATAAAACTTGAAGTACAAAATAGCCATAACCGGCGGGCTGATCGGAGTACTTCTGGCAGCAGCCCTATTACTCTTCATGGGCGCAACCAAGGCTTCTCATGCACAGAAAGTACTGACGGGCGTAAAATTCATGGGTGTGGATTTGTCAGGTCTGAACAGGGAAGCGGGGCTGGAAAAACTTATCGCCACAGAAAAAGAACTTCTTTCCACTCCTGTTTACCTGGAATACCAGGGTAATGCCTGGCAAGTGTTGCCGGCGTCCCTGGGAGCATCACTGGATCGGGAAAAAATGATGGATAATGCCCTCCAAGTCGGGAAAGAAGGTTCCCTGCTGGAAAACTGGCGGACCAGGAAACAGGTGCAAGAGGAGGGTGTTGAAATACCTCCGGTAATCAAAGTAGACAGGACGGTTTTTAGCGGGAAACTGGATGAATTGACCGCGGAATTAACAGTCCGGCCCGAAAATGCCGGTATCAGCATAACAAAAAATAATGCCGTGGAAATTATCCCTGGCCGTGAAGGCGTTCTGGTGGATCAAGATAAGGCCCTTAAAAGCCTGGTGTCGGTGTTGGAGGATTACCGGGTAACCCCAAGGGTGGAACTTACCATGAAAAAAGTGCCGCCGGAAATAACCACTGAAGAGGTGCAGGGGTACGGCCTGGACACCTTGCTGGCGTCTTATACTACCAGGTTCAACGCCGCTGTTACTGACCGCGCTTTTAATGTCCGGGTGGCCGCCTCCGCACTGGACGATTTGCTGGTCCCTCCGGGCACGGAGGTTTCCTTCAATAAAGTCGTGGGACCCAGAAGCTCCGAGGCGGGATACAAAAATGCCAAGGTAATAGTAAACAACGAGTTGGTGGACGGACTGGGGGGAGGGGTTTGCCAGGTGAGCACCACTCTTTACAACGTCGTGCTCCTATCAGGCCTGGATGTGGTCTCCCGTAAGAACCACTCCCTGCCGGTGGCATATGCGCCTGCGGGCAGGGATGCCACCGTGGCTTACGATAATATAGATTTTGTATTTAAAAACAGCACGGACAGGCATATATACATCAAGACATACGTTCACGGCAGCTATATAACAGTTAAAGTATACGGCAATTCATCATATAAGAAAAATATTTCGATAAATACCAGGACCGTGGAAACATTTGACTACAAGGTTGTATATGAAGACGATCCCACCCTGCCCAGCGGAGCACAGAAAGTAAAAAGAAAGGGGGTTAAGGGTTCCCGGGTAACGGCTGACAGAATAGTGCTGGAAAACGGTGTTACCAGGGTTGAGTCCCTGCCGCCCAGTCTTTATCATCCTTTAAACGAATTAATTCTGATGGGTAAAGGTAATGGGAGTGTGCCGGTGCCGGTCCAGCCGCCAGGAGGACAGCACCCGGCCGCCGGCCCTGATGATAACAGCGAGAAACCCGTCGAAGCTGGCAACGGCCAGGCTGGCGGGGACACCGCCGAAAGCGGCACACCAACACCGCCCGGCGGAATTATTCCGCCGGGAACGGCGGGGAGCGAAATGTAATATGTTGCCTTAAAAGAGAGCCATAGCTCTCTTTTTTTATGTCTCTTTTATTCTAATATTTTCATTTTCCACATATTTTTTTAATATATTCAATTGATCGATGGAAAGGGGTGTAAGCCGTTAATGAAAAGAATAGTCATTGCCGGCCGGAATGACAGCGGCAAATCAACCATTGTGGGTGAATTGTACCGCGGTCTCAAGGGCAAGGAATATCAGCCCCTGGCCGTGGGCTCAGGCATACAGGACGAAAAACCATACCTGCATAAGGGGATAGACGTAACCTATCTGACCATAGCTGTGCCGGAGCCGGGCAAGGATGTGGTGGCTGATATTGAGCGGGTTATAAGGAATCACGTAAACCAGATCCAGGAAAAGAACAGGCTGATTCAACACGCCAGGAGAGCGCTGGAGGAATTGAATAAGGTAAGGTCGGTGTTGGAACTGGGCAACCTTTCCCAGCGGGATATACCGCATACCTCGGCCCTGCCGGATGTGGTGCTGATCGAGGCGGTGGGGATTAATGACGGTTACAAATCAGCTGAATGCAGAAAGCTGGCAGACATATTGATAAGTATTATACCGGCGGGTATCAAGAGCGAGATTATCATGGAACAGGGCAGTATTCTCCTGGATGAAGCGGATATTGTTGTTGTTACAAAAATTGATGAGACGCCAAGGGATGTGTCTTCCACCACCATCAAATTACTGCAGAGAATTTACAGGCACAAACCAATCATTCCGGTGGTGGCAACTCAGGGTGTGCATGTAAACCTTGTGCTGGAAGAGGTTATTAAAAGACTTAACGAACCCGTATTCCTGATGGATAATGCCCAGGCTCAGACCCAGGTGGAAATAAGGGTTCCGAAAGAAAAGAGAAATGTATAAAGAATTTTTTTACTCCTCTTCTGACGAAGAGGTTTTTGTTTTTTGACGTTACCCGTCGGTGCAAGTGTCATCTTGTAACAAAAAGAAAAAGAATGGTATAATTAACGAAAAATTTCGTGTGGGGAATAAATGAAACATATATATACCAAGGGTCCCGCAGGCAGCAGGGGGAAATATGTCAGGGCTTTGATCGTCTTAACAGTGCTCCTGGCGGGCACCGCTGTGTTAGGAAAACTATATTTCGACGCGCTGCTGACTCCTGTGGACCCTTCCAAAAAAGACTCGGAAGTGGTGTTTGTCATCCCTCCCAATGCTCCCGGGACTTATGTAAGCCAGAAGCTATACGAGGCCGGACTGGCCCGGGGACCGGAGGTTTTTAATCTGTATGCCCGCTATCACGGTATTACAGGACAACTTAAGCCGGGCAAATACATCTTCAACCCGGGGCAACCTCTGGAGGAAATTGCCGCCAGCCTAGTGGCCGGTCCTCCGGATACCATCACTTTTACTGTGCCCGAGGGTTATGATCTGCGGCACTTGGAAGACATGCTAGCGGACAAAGGACTGGTAGAACGTGAAAAATTCGTTCGTCTGGTTACTGGTGGGAAGTTCAACTACCCCTTTTTAAAGGAACTGCCCGGGGATGAACGCCAATTGGAGGGGTATCTATTTCCCGACACCTACCATATAGGCAGCAAGACCACAGAGGAAGAAATTATCAACATGATGTTGCAACGTTTTGCTGGCGAATTGGTGAAATTAAACTATCTGGAAAAAATCCAGTCCGTGGGAATGACCCTTCATGAAGCGGTTACACTGGCCTCAATGGTTGAAAGGGAAGCCCGGGTGGACAGTGAGAGGCCTGTCATTGCAGGGGTTATGATGAATCGCCTGCACAAGGGTATGAAGCTACAGATTGATGCCACTATACTGTATGCCCTGGGGGGACACAGGGAAAAAATATACTACAAGGATCTCGAGGTGGATTCGCCGTACAATACTTACCGGTATTACGGCCTTCCTCCCGGGCCCATAGCATTTCCAGGGGAGGCCTCACTAAAGGCGGTAATCAATCCGACAACAACTGACTATCTGTATTATGTGGCCAAGCCTGACGGCTCCCATGCTTTTGCCAGGACCCTGGCCGAGCATAATGCCAACAAGGCGATGGTACCGGGAAACTAAGTTATTAAGTTATTGAGATAAATAGCATCTCCTGGTTAATGATACGGGAGGTGTATTTTTTTATAGGGCGCAGGAATAAGGATGGAGAATACTAAAAAGGTTTGAACTGGTAAATATATTAACACTCGTGTTCCTTGTAATAAAATCATGAGTGATATTATAAGGCTAGGGGTATGAGAAACATAAGAAGGTGATGCTGTTGCAAAAACCAGAGTTATTGGCGCCGGCCGGTGACATGGAGAAGCTCAGGGCGGCGGTTTTATACGGGGCCGATGCCGTGTACCTGGGTGGGAAGCGTTTCGGCCTGCGCATGGGTGCTGAAAATTTTGATATCGGTGAAATAGCAGAGGCTGTTGATTTTGCCCATACCAGAGGGGTCAGGCTGTATGTAACGGTAAATATTTTTGCCCATAACCGGGACCTGGAGGGATTGCCGGAGTATCTTTGTCTGCTGCGGGAAACCGGGGTTGACGGCATAATCGTAGCCGACCCCGGGGTATTTGCTGTGGCGTCGAGGGAGGTACCTGACCTGCCGGTGCATATCAGCACCCAGGCCAACGTAACCAACCGGGAGTCCGCCGCCCTGTGGGAGAGGCTGGGTGCCCGGCGTCTGGTACTGGCCAGGGAACTCTCCCTGGAGGAGATAGACGCCATAAGAAAGTCCGTTACCCTTGAACTGGAGGTTTTTGTACACGGGGCCATGTGCATTTCTTACTCGGGCAGGTGCCTCCTGAGCAATTATATGACCGGCCGGGACGCCAATCTTGGTGACTGCGCCCAGGCCTGCCGCTGGCGTTATGCATTACAGGAGGAAAAGCGCCCGGGACAGTTTTTCCCGGTGGCGGAGGACGGGCGGGGTACCTATATTCTCAGTTCACGGGATCTTTGCCTGTTAGAACATATTCCCGGCCTGATCCGGGCGGGGGTGAGCAGCTTTAAAATTGAGGGCCGGGTGAAAGGTGTGCATTATGTGGCCACGGTGGTTAAAGTTTACCGGGAGGCCATTGATCGTTACCTGGACAACCCGTCCGGTTACAAAACAGACCCTGCCTGGCTGGAGGAACTGGGTAAGGTAAGCAACCGTGATTACACCACCGGGTTTATCTCCGGGGGCCCTGACACTGCCGGCCAGGGTCATCTGGAAAAAATATACCGGCGCCCGTACTCCTTCGTGGGTATTGTTGCAGACTATAACCCTACCACGGGCATGGCGGAAATACAGCAGCGCAACCGCTTCGGGGCGGGGGAAACACTGGAAGTGCTGGCCCCGCCGGGAGAGCCGGGCGGAACTTTCAGGGTGGAGAAAATGTTCGACGGGGAAGGATCACCCATTGAATCAGCCCCCCACCCCTGCCAGACAGTATTGCTGCCGGTGCCCTTTCCTTTGACCCCGCACAGCATGTTGAGGCGCAGGGGTAGTATATAACCCTTTTTTCCGGGTCAAGCTATGATTAAATGGCTAATCCTGGAAGGCAGGGTGTTGTTATGGATACTCGCATTGCCAAGAGGCTGGTGTGGACTTTTTCACTGCTAGCCTTTTTTCTCTGTATACTCACAGCCCGTCTGGGCTACATTCAGGTAGTGCAGGGGGATTTATACAGCCGCCGGGCATTGGCAAGGGAGACCGGCAGTGTGGTGCTGGAGGATTACAGCAGGGGCGCAATACTGGATAGAAACCTCAGTCCTCTGACCGGCTCCTTTAGTGCTAACCGGCTGGTGGTTTTTCCCAAGTTGGTGGATGATAAGCGGGCGGTTGCCTCCGGAATTGCCTCCGTAATGGGAGTTGATGCTTTGGAAATCAAAGAGCAACTTGAGGCGGGACCGGTTCGGTTGCCCTATCCCCTGACGCCGGAACAGGCTTCAGCCATAGAAAGCCGGAACTGGAAGGGAGTAGTGGTAGCGCCTGTTAATTTCCGATACGGCAGCAGGCCTCTGGCCGTTCAGGTGGTTGGTCATCTGGGCCGGGTTAGGGATATGGCTGAAGCAGAGGAATTATCGGAACGGAACGGCAGGAGTTACGGGTTAAGCGACTGGGTGGGACGACAGGGTCTGGAAAAATTTTTTGAGCCAGTATTAAAGAGTGATTATCCAATAAGCAGCGCAAGGCTGTATATTGATGCTGCCGGCAATGTGCTTCAGGGGTTGCCGCTGGAGGTGAATACCGATGAGGCAGATCCTACCCGCAGCAACGTGGTAACCACCATCGACGGGGCAATACAGTCAAAGGTGGAAGATATAATGGACCGCCGGGCGGTCAAAGGTGCGGTGGTGGTCATGTCCCGTAGCGGGGATATACTGGCCATGGCCGGGCGCCCTTCCTATAATCCCGACCCGGATAAAATTAAGGACTATATGCATGCGGGAAAAGAAATTTTCCTGGATCAGTGTACGGCACTTTTTCAGCCAGGCTCAATTTTCAAGGTGGTGGTGGCCGCCGTTGCCCTGGAAGAGGGGATGGTATCCGAGGATACCATGTTTTTTTGCGGCGGCCGGAAGGATACACTGATATCCTGCTGGCATCCGGGACACGGTGAGATATCCTTTGCCCGGGCTTTTGCGGAGTCCTGCAACCCCACCTTTGCCAGGGTAGGGCTCAGTCTCGGCGCTTCCAAAATAATTGCCTACGCCGGACGGCTGGGACTCAATAACCAGGCTATAACCGGCTATCCGGTTCTTCGGGATAACAGGCAAAACCTGAACCTGATCGCCCAAAAGTATAGCCTCGTGAACAGCAGCGTCGGCCAGGGCCCGGTGCTGGCCAGTCCGGTGCAGATAACGGCCATGATGAACACCATTGTCAACGAAGGCATATACAGGCAGCCCCGCCTGGTAAGTGAAATATCCGGTGCAGGCGGGAAAAAACAGACTTTTCCTGCCGGGGAGGGAAAGAGGGTTTTATCCCGGGAGACGGCGGATAGGCTGGTGAAGTTGCTGGGTATGGTTACTTCCGAAGGGGTTGGGCGGGAGGCATACGTTCCCGGCTTCGGCAGCGCCGGCAAAACCGGCTCCGCTCAACTGGGTGATGACATGACTGCTGTTAACGCCTGGTTTTCCGGCTTTGTTCCCCTGCATAATCCGCAATATATTATTACCGTCCTGGTAAGAGACGGAGAAAGCGGGGGAAAGACGGCAGCGCCGCTGTTCCGTGAGATCGCAAAAGAGATTATGAAATTACCGTAAGTCCCGGCTGTTGTAGTTTCTCATAGCGAATGTCAGTAAAACGTATAGCCTGCGGCAGCACTGATGGTGGTTTAAAAACAGGGACATAGTTGCTGCACATTATAATTAATCTGTCGATTTATGAGACAGGCAGAGCAAGTTGTATATAACAGCAGCGGATGTATATAGTTTAGCAATAAATAATAGAAATTCAGAAAAATTACGCTGACGATTAAAATCAAGCAGGCTTTGATTGACTGCCTAGTGAAAGTATAGTAGGATAATATTATATTTTTTAGCCGGGAGGCAGTGTGAGAGATGATTGTTAAAGGAGATCAAATCCGCGCTATGCGTGAAGAACGTGGCTATACGCTGCAGGATCTGGCACGCCGCGCAAGCCTGTCTCTGTCCTATCTCAGCGAAATTGAAAGGGGCTCCAAACGTCCCTCACTGAAAACCATAGATAAACTGGCCTCTGCTCTTAATGTGTCCAAGGCCAATCTCATCGAGGGCGACATTATAGATACCGGCCTGTCCCTGGGAGATAAAATCCGCCTCATGCGCGGTGAAAAGAATCTTTCTTTACAGGATTTGGCCGTCAAGGCCGGCATATCACTCTCCTATCTCAGTGAAATAGAAAGAGGTACGGTTTACCCGGCCCTTAACACGCTGAAAAGGATTGCTGAGGGGCTCGGGGTACACCCTTCCGCAGTGATGGGGCACGAGGGCTCTCTCGGCCACAAGCTGAAAGCCCTGCGGGAGGAATATGGACTTACCCAGGCGCAACTGGCCAATATGGCCGGGGTTACCGCAGGATTAATCGGGCAGATTGAACAGGGTAAAGTTCAACCTTCGTTGAAGACACTGGAAAAACTTGCCGAGGTGATGGGGGTATCGCCCTGCTATTTCATTATGGAACCCGGTGCGGTGGACCAGATGCTCAGTCTCATGAACCCGGAACTCAGGGAACTCCTCATGCACCCCAATGTCCAGGCGGTGCTTAACCTGATATGCAACCTGAACGAAAAAGAACTTCAATTCGTGCTCAATTTTATCCAGTTGTTTAAAAAATCGGATTTAAGTTGAAATAACATTTTACATAATATCAGCGTGCGGAGGTCATAATGGCTGCATATGTGGTACCGGAGTTGTGCCTGGGCTGTGGAGCCTGCGCTGAGATTTGCCCTGCCAAGGCTATAACCGTGATATTGAAAAGGGCCAGGGTAGATGTAAGCCTGTGCGAAGACTGTGAGGAATGTATATTTATCTGCCCCAACGGGGCGATTACCGGCGGCGACGGAGGTGTGAGCAAAGATGCCGATTTATGATTACCGGTGTAAAAAGTGCAGTGACAGGTTTACGGTGATGGTCAGCATTAATGACCGTGATAAAGTAACCTGCCTGAAATGCGGCAGTTCCGAGGTGGAACAGCTTATTTCCGCCTGTGCCGTAAAGGTTGGGGGCTGTGGCAGCCCAACCATAAAAACCGGCGGTGGCTGAGGTATATAATTTGGAGGCCGTTGGTCTTCGTTGATAAATTGGGGACATTCCTTCGTGAAGGTGTGTCCCCGTACATTAGAGAGGAGAGATGATGTGGCACTGGAATTAAACGACAGCAACTTTGAAGCGGAAGTAGGGCAATCGAAACAGCCTGTTCTGGTGGATTTCTGGGCACCCTGGTGCGGGCCTTGCCGCAGTATGGCCCCTGTAATTGAAGAGTTATCCACTGAGTACCAGGGCAAGGTCAAAATCGCCAAGATCAATGTGGATCAAAACCAGGAATTAGCCAGACGCTTCGGAGTGATGAGTATCCCCACTCTGGTTATGTTTAAAAACGGGCAAAATGTAGGTCAGACAGTTGGATTGACTCCCAAAGCCCTTCTGGTTAAAAAATTAGATGCGCTTATTGAAGACTAATCATTCATTTGCGTTTTAACCTACTTAAAATCTAGACAAGAAAATAAAAAACAGCGCCGGATCACTACATAAGCGGGCGCTGTTTTTTTATGCAGTTTGTTATATCTAGTGAAGGGCTTTTTCCAGTTCGGAGGGGTTATATCCCATTATTACCTTGTCTCCCACGGTAACCACCGGAACTGCCAGCCTGCCCGATTTTTGAACCATTTCATCTCTGGCCTGCTGGTCTGCGGCCACGTCCTGCTCTTTATATTTCACGCCTTTTTGGGAAAGAAACTCTTTCACCGAGCGGCAATGGGGTCAGGTAGGGGTAGTATAAACAGTTATCTGTTGTTCCTGCATACTGAAACCTCCAATCATATTTTTGTTATTTTTTCAAAATCATAAAAAAATATGTATTTCACGGAGGAAAGTTGTGTTATCATATCTCATTCCATATATTGCTTTTAAAACCGTAACTTTATGAGGCGATGATAAACAGGCAACACAAAGGGTATGGGAGATGTTCTTTTTGTTATACGATGTAAAGCCGTGAAGACATTATCGTAACCGGTACGGCCTGCAACGGAAAAGAGGCCGTATAACCTCTGTAAGTGGCAACGGCCGGATGTAGTCCTGATGGATATAAAAATGCCGGTCATGAACGGGGTTGAGGCTACAGCCGCTATAACCAGGGATTTCCCGGGGGTGAGGGTAATCATCCTGACCACTTTTAACGAGGACGGCTATATTTTTGACGCTCTTGCCGGGGGGGCTTTCGGATATCTGATAAAGGAATCGACTCCTGAAGAAATTGTCACTGCGGTGAAAACGGTATACAGAGGCGGTGCCCTATTGCAGTCCGGTGTGGCCGACAAAGTGGTGCGGCGGTTTTCCCTGCTGGGCAATAGTGAACCGGTTCCGGCGGAAACGGATGAAAGGGTGAGACTGCTCACAGACAGGGAAAAGGAAATTGCCCGCCTGGTGGGGGAGGGTAAAAGCAACCGCGAGATTGCCGGAGAACTATTCTTAAGCGAGGGAACGGTGCGTAACCACCTCAGCAGCATTCTGGCTAAAACCAGTCTGAGAGACAGGACCCAACTGGCCATATTTGCCATTAAGAATAACATGGTATCGTAGCCATATACCCCTTTTGAGGGGCGTATGGGAGACAGTGCGGGTTCAAGTCTCGCCTCCGACACCAGAAAAGTCAGTAATGGCAACGGTTTAAGCCGAACGTGGAAATGTTTCACGTTCGGCTTTTATATTTCTGGACGTACGCGTGACACGTGTACGTAAAAGAATTTGTTCGTGAGGGACGTGTCCGGCTGGACGTGTGCAGAAATGACTGCAAATAAACCGCATTGGAGGCTATATTATGGCACGTCGCAGAAATTTAACTTGGATTAATATGAACAAATCTGTTTGAGAAGGAATTTTTTATAAATTATTGAATTATTAATAAATTTTATTATATGATTGACACATGATATCATATGTAATAGCATATAATAGATAATATCGGAGGGTCCACCTTGAGCACATTCATAAAATTTTTACTTCGGCTATGCCGTGGCCCAATTTCCAATGACATTTCATTTGATGACATGTCAAGATTTTTGAAATCTATAGGTTGTAGTATGAGAAAAAAGAGCGGAGGTAGCCATAGGCACTTTAAACACCCAGATTATGAGAAAACAATTACATTAATGGAAAATACAGCCATCAGAAGATACCAAATCAATGACGTTAGAGAACTCCTTGAGCATTTAGATATGTGTCCAGAGGAGGAGGAATAACATGACTAGAAAAAACAAAAAATTTAATTTAGAAAATGTTAACCTTGAGATATTTAATAGTCCTAATATTGATCAATATATAGATATTCCAGAAGATGAAGAAAAAATTAATGAGAAGTGTCAAGCATTTTTAAGTATTGATTATCCAATAACACTTCATAAAGTAAATGACGAAAACGGATCATATTGGATTGCGGAACATCCAGATTTACCAGGATGCAAAACACATGGTGAAACTAAGGAACAAGCGATATCAAATCTGGATGATGCAAAAACTGGTTGGATATTTTCAAGGTTATGTGATAACGAGAAAATTCCAACTCCAACCTCTTCTCTCGAGCACAATAAATATTCAGGACGAATATTATTAAGACTACCCAAGGACTTGCATCAGAAATTGATTATTAAATCTAAAAGCCAAGATATAAGTCTCAACCAAGTAATACTATATTTGTTGGCATATGCCTTAGGAAAAACTGATACAGAAACAAAAATCAAAGAGTCATTAAAAGAAATATTAGATAATTACAAACCGTTTTCCTTGAGTAGCAATATCCTACGTACGGTAAATGATCCCGTACAACATACTCAAAACTCAAGACATAAGGAATATGAGGAATTTCGAAAAACAGAAATACCGCATGGGATTGACAGGCTAACAGCAATGAAGCATCAAAAGCAGTCAGAATACTGTTATGACATTAATTAGCGTAAATACCCAGCATTTGGAGGAATTTAAATGTCGGAAATGGACAAAAGCAATCAAAGATCTTTTCAGCAAGATTGCAATGAAATCATAAAAGAAAATGCAGATCTTGACAGATTATTCTCCGATACTGAAAGGATTTTAGAATATGCTCTCGAAAATATCTTTACTAAGCAGCAATTAGCACAACAATTAGGGTTAATTGGAGGTCATAGTTTTTCAAATGTTTTAATATTTTGTCTAGATCGCACAAACATACCTGATACAGTAAGCTTGATTAAGCATGCTGAGATTGATGATAACTTATTTAACAAGATTAAGTTTATATTAGCTAAATATGGGCCAATATATGCAAGGATTAAACAAAAAACAGAAAATCCGTACGGTTGGACAAATACAAGTTTTAACATTATACAAAGAGACAATGATTTTTTGCTCGAATATATAATAAACTTAAATAACGACAACACTCTCATATGTAGAGATACTCCTGATTCAATGGCAATATTAGTTGCCAGTTTCATTGAAGGGCTGCATACAGTTAACAAAGCATGTAAAATAAATTCTGATCTAGTTACTTTACTTGCAAACAAAATAATGGAACTTAGCCAAGAGGTTCAGGAAGGGAAATAAATCATCATTATCCTTATGTTGCAATATTACATAGGCCTTAAACAAAGGTAATCAGCTTTTATGTAAGAATTGTTTCTTAAAGGTATTCAAGAAAATATCTTTTAGGAATACCGATCCATTGCTAAGTGGCGAGGTTCTCGTTTAAGGTAAGTGTTGGCCTATTACAGTGTAGGCCATTTTTTTGCGTCCGTGTAAGCGCATAAAATGACAAATGTCATACCTCCCAGGTGAAAAACATGCATATGGTAACATGACTCTGTCCTGGAAAAATAATAAAATGAAGCGAAGAAATTTTCAGGGGGTTTGTTTATGAAGAATAAATTATTACCTGTCCTGTCCGGGCTTATTATCTTGGTGCTGCTGGCCGGTGGCTGCACCGCAGATTCATTGCAGTCATACCTGCATGTTTTGAAAAAGACGGAGCAAGTAAACAAGGGACAGATGCTGGTACAGTTCAGCCACACCATGGATTTCAATGGGCCCGGGCTGACCGTCGAGGACAGAAAAAACTTGGAGATGTTTAAAGAGAAAAAGGGAACCTTTACGAAAAAATTCGACCGGGATAAAAGATTAAGCATGCTGGACGGCCATGTGGATATGATGGGCATGGGATTTGACTTTAAGGCCTATTGTGACGGGGACAGGACAGTATTGATGCTGCCCATGTTTACAAAATATCTGGTGGTGGAAGCAAAACCCGGTACGGAAAAGGAACCAGTAACCGCCGACACGGATAAAAAGCTGGAGACTCTCTGGAATGGCTTGCTTAACAGCAAAAACGTAACCCGTAAGGAAGGCAAGCTTATATCCACCCCCGAGGGTGAGGTTAAAACCACCGCTTATAATGTTGCATTAAGCTAGCAGGAAATTGAGGGTTTTATTGTCAGCGCTGCCGGTATAATTACACAGGACAGCAAAATAAGAGCAACCGTGCTGGATAGCATGGTGCAGTCCGGTGTAAAAAAGCAGGAGGCGGAAAAATCTCTGGATAAATTTTGGGGTGAAATTAGAAAAAGTGCAAGCAAGGCCAAAATTACCCGGTTTAATCACACTGCCTATACAGACAGGGACAACTATATGGTGGAGGAATACAGAAGCAGCAAAGCTAACTATAAATCAGAAAACGGGTTCACGGTAAACGCAGATTTTAACCTGAAAATTCAGCGCTGGGCTTTCGGTAAGGACGTGGTGGTGGAGGTGCCGGAAGTCAATGCGGCAAACAGTTTCACTTTAAAAGATTTTGATGAAAATACGCCCAAGATGTTCGAGGGATTGTTCAAAACCGGGTGGGGGAAATCATGATGTATATGGTGGAAATTGAAAAATTGACCCGGAAATACAACGGGCACACGGCGGTTGACGAGATCAGCCTGACCATAGCAAAAGGCGAACTGTTTGGATTGCTGGGCCCCAATGGGGCCGGCAAATCCACCACCATTTCGGTAATCAGTACTTTGTTGAAACCGATGGCTGGCAGGGTGCGTGTCGGCGGGTATGATACCAACGGGCAGCCCGCTAAGGTAAAAAAATTAATCGGCCTGGTGCCCCAGGATATAGCCCTATACCCAATGCTGACGGCCCGGGAGAACCTGTTGTTTTTCGGCAGGATGTATGGCCTGCGGGGCGGGGAACTCAGGCTTCGGGTGGGGGAGGTGCTGGAAACAGTCGGCCTGACGGACAGGGCCGGGGAGAAGGTGGCAACCTTTTCCGGGGGCATGAAAAGAAGGATTAACATCGTGTGGGTCTGATGAATATGCCTGAATTGCTGATATTTGACGAACCCACGGTGGGTATTGACCCCCAGTCCCGGCGGCATATATCCTGGATACCGTGAGGGATCTCAACAACCGGGGCATGACGGTGATTTACACCAGTCACTACATGGAGGAGGTAGAATACCTCTGCAGGCGGGTGGGGATTATGGACCACGGCAGGTTGATTGCTCTGGATAGTATAGAAGAACTGAAAAAAATGGCGGGGGAAAAGGAAACGCTTGAGACGGCCAGGCGGATCTGGAAGATAAAAAAATCGATGCAGCCGTGTTTCTGCCGGGCAACTTGTCCAGGGATTACATAATGGGCAAAAGCATAACCCTAAGGATCGTCACCAACACCGATAATGCTGTAAAAAAAGCAGTTATGGAAAGCGTGATGAAGGCTTTTACCGATAACCTGTCTTTACCGCGCATTGCCATGAGCGTTTTACGGGAGGAACAAATCCGCTATGGCATTGCTGTGGAAGAACAAAACATCTCCCGGGAGAAGATGGAAGGACTGGTTCATAAGTCGGGCATCTCCATTGATTTTAAGCAATTTACCGAAAAGGGCAGGCAGACGGTATCAGCCATGCAGTACTTCCGGTGGGGGTCATGCTGCTGATGGGGCTGTTATTCTTCACGGCAGGGCTATTTACTTTGAAATGGGAGAGCTGAAACAAAAAACCTCCTGCAGCCCTGGGTAGGGTTTCAGGAGGTTTATTAACCAGGTTTGACTATTGCTAAATTGCCATTACGACTGAAGAATCCTGCTGACTTCCGCTAAATCGTCCACGGGCTGCCCGCAGGCAAAATTCTGGCAGGCATAATACATGGTTTTGTTATCCGGTACAGGCATTGCCCGGGTAAAAGGAGCGATGGCCTCCAGTTCACGGTAGTCTTCTCCCTGGAGGCGATACAAAAAGACCGCTTCAGGTGAAAAAATACGATTTAAGCTTTGCAATTCCCTGTGTATATCCGCCTTATTCCGGCCGGAAACCACTACCACTTCCTTGCCCGGGGTTGTGGCAAACAGAAAGGACATTAAAAAGTGGGTGTGGCCGGCTGGGTAGCCATTTATGTTGCCGGAGAAACTTTCAAACATGGTTTCGGCCATGGAGGCAAAATCATTGCGTCCGGTAATCCTGGACAGCCGGAGCAGGTTGAGGGCGGCCACGGAATTACCCGACGGGGTGGCGCCATCGTATACTTCTTTTGGCCGGGCCAGGAGTTCCTCGCCGTCGCTGCCGTAAAAGAAATATCCCCCGTTTTCAGCGTCCCAAAACAGGCGGTTTTGATCCTCCTGTAATTCCAGTGCGTGCGTCAGCCAGACTGGCCGCCGGTCAGCTTGGTACAGTTCAATCATAGCCCATATTAAAAAAGCGTAGTCGTCAATATATGCCAGATAGGCCGGTTCGCCGTCCCGGTAGCGAGCCAGCAGGCGGCCATTCTCGTTGCGCAGCCGGGAAAGTATAAATTCTGCGGCCTGGATGGATGCGTTAAGGTATATTTGATCCTGTAATACAGCGTAACCTCTGGCCATAGCCGCTATCATCAGGCCGTTCCAGGAAGTGAGTATTTTGTCGTCCTTGTGGGGATGAATTCTTTTTTCCCTAACGGCAAATAGTTTTTGACTGGCCTCCGCCAATTTTTTCTCCCATTCCTCCGGACCCATGCCCGGGTCAAAGTCTCTGGTATTTGCGTAGATGCGGTTCAGAATGCTGTGTTCTTCAAAGTTACCTTTTTTCGTTACGTCATACCAGCGGCAAAACAGATCTCCGGTTTCTTCTCCCAAAACCTGCTTTATTTCTTCAGGCCGCCAGACGTAAAATTTGCCCTCCACACCCTCCGAGTCGGCGTCTTCCGCTGAGTAAAAGCCTCCTTCAGTAGAAGTCATGTCCCGCATAACATAAGCAAAAATCTCCTGGGCTACCCCGGCATATAGCTCCCTGCCGGTAATCTGGTATGCCTCCAGGTAAACCATGGCCAGCAGCGCGTTGTCGTAGAGCATCTTTTCGAAATGAGGCACCAGCCACTGACGGTCCACTGAGTAGCGGGCGAAGCCGTAGCCCAGGTGGTCGTATAGTCCTCCGTCATGCATGGACTGCAGGGTCTTTTCCACCATGGCCAGTGCTTCCTGGTCGCCGGTCTTCTTCCAGTAGCGGAGCAGAAAGGCCATGTTGTGCGGGGTAGGGAATTTGGGAGCGCTGCCGAAGCCGCCATACTCCGGATCGAAATTCTTTCCCAGAGTCAGGCGAGCTTTTTTAAAGGTATCCTCCCCTAGTTTACCGGAGCTGTCTGCATGAAATTGAGGCTTTATCGCCTCGGAGATTCTTTCCCCGGTATTAATAATCTCGCTTTTATCACTGTTCCACTTTTCCTGAATCTGTTCCAGTACATCCATAAGCCCGGGCCTGCCGTAGTGGCTGTGCTTGGGGAAATATGTACCGGCAAAAAAAGGCTTTTTGTCCGGAGCCATAATCACCGTCAGTGGCCACCCGCCGCTGCCGGTCATAGCCTGGCACACCGTCATGTATATGTGATCAATATCCGGCCTTTCTTCCCGGTCAACCTTTATGGCTACAAAATATTTGTTCAGTAGTGCCGCCACTTCTTCGTCCTCAAAGGATTCCCTTTCCATCACATGGCACCAGTGGCAAGTAGAATAACCGACAGATAAAAAAATAGGTTTGTCTTCCCGCTTAGCCTTTTCAAAAGCTTCATTTCCCCATGGATACCAGTCCACCGGGTTGTTTTTATGCTGAAGTAAATAAGGGCTTTTTTCATTGGCAAGTCTATTGGCCATAAAAAAACCTCCCAAAAACATTTGAAGTTATTATCCCAAAAAGAACTTACAAAAATATAAACAAAAACTTCCAAACCCTTTATAGCAGGAAACATCTTTTTATAAGTTTTAAGTTAGCTTCAGTCGCCGAAAGGTTATAGATGGTTGATTAAATGTGGGATTAATCCTGTATAATGTCAGCCAAAGTAATGAGCAGTATATGGCTGTGAGCTAACCGCGGCATCGTATATATTTCCAAATTGTTAAAGAGAGGGGGTCGGGTGAATGAGGTTGAGGGGTGCCGGGTTTGGCGGTTTGATTCCCAAAGGCAACCGGTTTTGACCCTTGGCAGTGGCAAACCAGATTTTCAGCCGGACCATGTAGGATTTAAAAACGTTATAATTTTCAAATTATTGGTTTGAGGGGAGAGAAATTTATGCCTAGTTGCAGGATTACTGTTTTAAAAAAATTATAAACTCTGAATTGGCAAAGGAGTATTGTCAAGAAGCAATTGATACTTGTCCTTGTTTTAAAGAAGGGCAGGAATTTATTGCAGGATTTGAAAAACCAGTAGGATTTTGTGATTGGGCTTGGAATGATCTGTTAAGATTCATTAGAGCTCTACTAACCAGTGGTAACTTCTCTAAGGACATTTTTAAAGGTTGGATGAAGAATGAAAAAACAATGATTGCTTGTTGTACTAATGGAATAAGACCAGTTATTTTAAAAATAGAAAGAATCAACGACTCTTATCACCTTGTCCTGGTGGTTAAGTACCGCCGAAAGGTGATTAATGACCGGGTTGCTGTACGTATCAGGGAAATAGGTGAATATATAGCGCCACACTACAACATCACGTTTCTTGAATACAACCACGACCACGACCATGTATATATACTTTTCAGCGCCCATCCCAAAAGCGCCCTGTCCAAGTATATCAACGCTTTCAAGAGCGCCTCGTCCCGGTTGGTTAAAAAGGAATTTCCCGAAATCAAGAAATATCTCTGGAAAGAGTATTTCTGGTCCCGGAGTTTTTGCCTCTTGACCACCGGAGAAGCACCGGTTGAGGTAATTAAAAAATACATCGAGTCCCAGGGTGAAAAAAATGATCATCGTTCACCGGTTTCACATTGAGCCAACCAAAGAGCAGGAGCAAAAATTATTTGAGACGGTCACCCTTTGCCGCCGGTTATATAATGCCGCTTTCGAACAGAGGGAAATTTGTTACAGGCAAAAAGGCAGATCGCCTTCCTGTACTTCACAAAAGAATGAATTCCCGGAATTGAAAAAGGAATTGCCCGAGTACAAGCAGGTTAACGTCCAGGTCCTGCAGGATTGTCTCCAGAGACTGGATGACGCGTTCCAGCGGTTTTTTAACGGCCTGGCCGGTTACCCGCACTACAAAGGTCGCGATTATTACCGCTTTTTTACCTACCCGCAAGCGGATAAACAGGATCATTTCAAAAGGCCGGGCTACATTTATCTGCCGAAGATAGGCTACGTCAAGATAAAGGCCCATTTTGAGTTTGACCCTTCAAAAGTTAGCCGGATTAATGTCAAGTACCACAACGGCAAGTGGTACGTCAACCTTACCTCAGAAATCCAAGAAGCCGGGGCAATAGAAATTGTTAATAAAGTTGGTATTGACGTTGGGCTTTTGACATTTGCGGCAATTTCCGACGGCACGAAAATTGACAACCCAAAATACTTTCGCAAGTCCGAGAAGAAGCTGGCCAGATTGCAGAGGCGGCTTTCCCGCAAGAAAAAAGGTTCAAACAATCGGGGGAAAGCTAAAACCAAAGCGACCAGGCTACACGATAAAATAGCCAACCAGCGCAAGGATTTTTTACACAAGGCCTCTTACAGCATCGTACAAAAATACAACTTGATCGCTGTGGAAAATTTGTCGGTCAAAAACATGGTCAAAAACCGTTACTTAAGCAAGAGCATTGCCGACGCCAGCTGGGGCAAGTTTGTGGACTACCTGGAATACAAATGCCTGAAATTTGGCAAGGTGTTCGTAAAAGTCCCGCCCGGCGGTACTTCTCAGACCTGTGTATGCGGCGCTCATGTGCCGAAAGACCTGAGCATGCGAATGCATAAGTGCACTAAATGTGGATTAGTTGCAGATAGGGACGTAGTTTCGGCAATGGTGATATTGCAAAGAGCAGCATAGGTTTTAGTTTTAAGTAGGGCTGGTAGCACCCGAACTTAAGCCTGTGGAGATTGCGTAAGACCCATGCGGCTGCGGTCAATGAACCAGGAAGCTCCCGCCTCTCAGCGAAGCGTAGGCGGGAGAGGCTTCACTTGAGGTTATTATCTATAAAATGACATGCAAAAATATGAACAGTCCTATGCAAATTCATTACAATGCCGGGGGACTGGATTGGTTAATATCTTTGGTACCAGGTATCACAACTTTTGCTATTCCTAGCAAGACAAGAACCGTCCCCGCTTGCTTCACAATGAATTGAGGGGGATTACATCCCCCTCGTGCTCCCCTATTTAACTAAATCCGCAAATGCGGATTTAGTTAAATATCAATGGTTATAGGTTTTACGGATTATTATGATGATGTTTAGGCTGCAATTGGACTAATTCTTCAGATAAAACTGTATTACCTTCTTGAAATACAAAATTAGCATCTCTGCCATAACTATTCACAGTTACATCATCTTTATGATATTTATCATCGAATATTGCCCTTACTTCGTAGTGATCCGAAGTGACGGAAACATCAAGCGGCGTATTTGAACTAGGTGGAAGATTGATAGGGAAGGAAGCAATCAACGTTGGAGGTGTTGTATCCCAATTGTAAAACTGTACAGTTACATCTCTTACCTTGCTTTGACTAAAATTAGCTACCTCTACGTGCGCGGCAACTGTATTACTGTTTCTACGCAATACGCCAGTTGTCAAAATAAGGTCGCCTTGCATTTTTAAAACCTCCTTTAATTTACTAATATTATCCTATTCAGAAAAATAATGTCTGTGACATTTTTCAAAAAAAAGTTTCCGTTTGCTCAGCAAAGGTAGTTGTATGCGTTGTAAGGCAATTCACTTACGAGGGTATCAAGGGCAGACAGTGGTAAAAGTTTAACCCGAGGTGGGCTGTAGCTTACCCAAAAGTGTATTTGCTTGCGAGTCGCCGATTAGCCGCCGCTCCGCCATGCTTATAAATCAAGGGGTTGTCACCGTTATGGACGATAATCCCTTGATTTAATTTTTGTCGATACAAACTAATTTGTCGAAGGAAATAGCAAATAAACGTCAAAATTTACTAAATAGGATAATCCGTTCCATTAAACGATCCAATAAATAGGAAACCGCCTGCGGGCCGAGAAGGCGCTGCGGGACAGCAGGGAAACTCTCTCCGTGGCGGTGGAACTGGCACACCTGGGGCCATGGAAATATGATCCCAAGACGAACCTGTTCGAATTTGGTGATGAGTTTTATGCCATCTATGGTACCGATGTGGCGCGGGAAGGCGCCTTTATGGTTCCGGATGTGTATGCCGGGGAGTTCGTGCACCCGGACGACGTCTGGGTGGTAGGCGCAGAGGTGCACAAAGTGCTTTCGTTCACGGAACGCTGCTATTCTAGAGAGTCGCTTTCATATATCGGCCAGCGCCGGTGCCGCCATCTATCCGGACGACGGCGACACGGTCGAGGAGATCTTTAAGAATGCAGACAACGCAATGTATGCGGCCAAGAAGGCCGGTCGAAATTGCTGGCGGTTCTATGAAGCAATTATGCAGGCGGAAGCCTACGAAAAGGTGTTGCTGACAAACAGCCTGCATCACGCGGTTGAACGAGGGGAACTCTTACTGCATTATCAGCCGCAGGTGTCCGTTGACAGCGGCGCCGTTGTCGGATTTGAAGCTTTGCTGCGCTGGAACAGCCCGGAGCATGGATCTATATCGCCGGTACAATTTATCCCATTGGCTGAGCAGAGCGGACTCATCCACGCCATCGGAGAATGGGTACTGCGGGAAGCTTGCCGGTTCGCCCGCTGGTTGGCCGATCAGGGATGGGGGCATATTCATGTTGCTATCAACGTGTCGCCTTACCAACTGTGCTCTGACCGTTTCATTGCCAGTGTCCGCGACGCTCTGAATGACTTTGGCGTCGAACCGTGCCGCCTCAAGCTGGAAATTACTGAAACCGTGTTGATCGTCTCCCTTGAGGAAAGCACCCGCAGGCTTGGCGAACTGCAAGGGATGGGAGTGCAGTTCGCGCTCGAAGATTTCGGCACGGGTTATTCGTCGCTTACTTACCTGCAACACTTGCCGGTGAAGACTTTAAAAATAGACAAATCTTTTATAGATATGGATATCGGTGGATAGAGTCCATAAGGCGATCATCGGGAATGTTGTGAATATGGCTCACACAATGGAAATGACCGTGGTTGCTGAGGGTGTGGAAACACAAGAGCAATTCGATTTTTTGGCCCGGATCTGTTGCGACTGCGTCCAGGGGTACTTTCTCAGCTGGCCGGTGCCAGAGGAGGAGGCAGTTCGTTTTTTGTCCAGGCACCCTCAGGGGGTTCGTTTGATAAGGCATGTTAAGGGGGCGGAGTTATTGACAGCAACATCTCTAATCGTTTATTAATCTAGGAGTTTGTTGAAAAACTTCTGAATTGATGTCACGAATACTTAACTCGGCATTTGCGTCGGGCTATTCCACAACTGCTCGCGCAAAGTGGAAATGCTCGCACGCATGATAGCCATCCGTTCGTCCCTGGAAGTAGCGTTCTTCGATGTCGGTTGGACTCAAATTCTTATCGAGACGTAAGCCTAGACGTGCGAGGTCTGCAGCGAGCGTGGAAGGGTCAAAACCCGATTTCATCGGCTCGCCTACCCGTCGCACAATTTCTTGTATTAGTTGTATACGGAGCGGGAAGGCCAAAAACAAGCACCAAAAACCAAAAAAAACCAAAGGGGCACTGTAGAAAATATCAGTGCCCCTTTTCGTTACAATAAAAATTAGGAGAGGGTTACATTCGTGGCTTGTAGGCCCCGTTGGCCTTTTTCTATATCAAATTCAACTCTTTGGCCCTCTTCAAGGGATTTGTAGCCTTCTGCTTTTATAGCGGAAAAATGCACAAACACATCTTCCCCACCTTCTCTTTCAATGAACCCAAAGCCTTTCTCGGGGTTAAACCATTTCACTGTACCGAGCATCTAATACTGCACCTCCCAAAATGTTCTGTTATTATGAGATTTTTTCGTCTCATGATCTATTATGTTAATACAAATCACAAGTTATACTTAAAAATTATTATGTTAATTGGAATTTTTTTACATACTAAAAAAATTCGTTATAAGTGTGTTACGACAGAACGGATTTTTTCCATTGATAAGCCTGGATAAAATGACCGTATAGTAATTCTATACGGTCATAGTCTTATTCTATAAATTTAAAGGTTTACCAGTTGTTACGGGGACGGTAGCATTCGCGGCAATATACAGGTTTGTCACCACGGGGTTGAAAAGGAACCTGGGTTTCTTTGCCACAGGCTGAACAGGTGACATCATACATTTGACGTTCCTGGCGGCTGTAACCGCTATTACCTCTGCTGGTCGCTTTACGGGCAGCACGGCATGCAGGACAACGACCGGGCTCATTGGTGAAACCCTTTTCGGCAAAAAAATCTTGCTCGGAAGCCGAAAAAGTAAAATCACTACCACAATCTTTACAGGTTAAAGTTTTGTCTTGAAACATAAATAAAAAACCTCCTCAATAATTTAAGATTGCCCGGCTAGCTAGGGAATAACAGTTTTTATAATTTTCCCCAAGCAAATGGCAACCAGAGAAAGTTTTTACCGTATATCCAAGCATTATTCGAGCCTAGTTATTATAACCCGGAATAAAGAATAATGCAAGTAGTTTTCTAATTTTTCATATAAATTTATTTGTTTGCCCGGGTCTTTGACAGTTGAATAACCAATAGATTTTCTAGAAGCCTTGGAAACAGGGCTTTTTTTCCGTTGTTTTACAATAACTAAATATTAAAAGCCGCTTTAAAGCCCGAGAATTCGGGCTTTTCTTTTGTCAATCTTTATGCATTTTTATGTTGTGTATTGTCGTGTATATAAATATAATAGGGTTAGAGGTGAATTTATGTATCTAAAGAAAAGTATGAGCAATGGTAAACCCTATTTATCTTTTGTCCAAGGTTACAGGCAAGATGGGAAGGTAAAACAAAAAACAGTTGAGAAGCTTGGCTATCTTGAAGATCTGGAAAAGGAATATTCTGATCCTATCGCTCATTTCAGGCAGGCCGCAAAGGAACGTTCCAAAAGTGAAGTTCCTCAGAAAACGTTAGAACTTAACCTATTAGCCAAACTTCCGGATCAAGCAGCATTGCGCAAAAATCTTGGTTATACTGTGCCAAAGTCAGTGTACTCCTTACTTGGTCTTAGAGAATATTTTCAGAATAAACAAAGGCATTTGAACGTG
>LADO01000063.1 GCA_000961595.1 Peptococcaceae bacterium BRH_c4b | reverse complement strand
CGGCCAGAGTATGAATACATGTAGGCAGAGAGCATTTTAGAGCATGTTTAATGTCTCTGGTTGCAGCACCTATTCTCAGGGCCATTTCTAATCCAACTCCGGTATGAGTGGGAGGCATAAGTCTGATTAGGTCTTGCAGGTAGTCAGGCCCGAACTCCTTGCATAATTTTTTGTTATACCCGAAGCCGCCTGTACACAGGACAACGCCTTTTCTTGCCTTTACAGCTACCTCTTGCCCGGCGTTTTCGGCTATTATTCCGAGAACTCCCAGGGTCTTGTCATAAACCAGTTCTTTCCCGGGGGTTTCCCAAGCGATTTCGACTCCTAATTCCAAGGCTTTTTCTTCAAGTCTTCCGATAACCTTGGGTCCCTCAAATAAGTGGCATCTTCCCACACTGTGGCCCCATCCGCCGATAACATCTTTAGGAATCAGACCCAGGTCATTTTCAACCATGTCCAAGGTCTTGTGTAATTGATCGGTCATTGCTTTGCAAAGATCGTAATCTCCTCCACAATTGTTCACGAGGTCGGCGGTATACTGTGCGGGAGAATCTTCAACGCCTTTTGCTTTCTGATATTTTGTTCCCGGAAAGTCCATAACTCCTGCGATTACGGACATACTGCTGCGAAATTCACCGGGTTTGGCCATTTCTAATACTAGAACCTTATCGCCATTTTTTACTGCCTGAATTGCACCGGCTAATCCAGCGGTTCCTGCACCGACATATACGACATCATAAACTTTATCCCAATTCATTTTTTAGCCTCCTTTTTATTCTTTTAGTTGTATCCATTGTTTTCACGGGCTGTCCACTGCATAGCTATTATTAACCTGTTTATCACCCCTTCCATTATCTTAAAAGTCCCACTTAATGCTTCTAAATCCTCATTGGACTAATTCCTAACCCTTCTAGTATTTTGCAAGTGCTATGCCAATTACATAACATTATGAATATATTGAATTTTTAACCATCTCAAACAGTATGCTTAAGTCTTTCCTGAAACACATTTTCAAATCTCTATGTCAATAACTGGATTCTACAGAGTCAATCTTGCATCGGCGTAACATTTATGAATCAGAGACTCCGAGGGTATAACCGGCCAACTTCTGGCAAAAAGCCATTATAATTTATTCCTGGTAATTCAGCCAGTATATCAATGGCTTCTTCAGGACATGTTATTATACATACTCTGCAGTTAGCGCATGTCGGAGCAACATAGTTGAATACATTTCCGATTTGCTTCTCATCTTGGATTCTATCTTTGCGGGGTTCGGGGAAATACCCCATTTGAAGCAGTTTACAGGTACACGCATCTACGCACAAACCGCAGCTTAAGCATTTATCTCGGTCAATTGCTATTGTTTTCTTCATATCTGAGATTATCTTGAACATGGTCTTTTCCCTCCTGCCTGACAGGCTTAAATAAGCAGATATAACATCTCCTATGAGCTATAGAGATAAGAAAGCTCAATGTTACCCCCTGCTTTTTTTACCAAACCGTTGTAGTAGCTTCTACATTAATGGCTTCTCGAGGACATGTTATTACGCAAACTCTACAATTAGCGCATGCCTTCGTATTATACCTAAAAAAATTTCCTATTTGTTCCTCACTGTCAACTCTATCTTCCCGCGGATGTGGGTAATCTTCCTTATTGGCCTTTTGAAGCAACTTAGTGGTGCACGCTTTTGCGCACATACCACAACGTCTGCATTTGTCATGGTCAATTACCCACGTTTTCTTTATATCATGGACTGCTGCCTTTGACATCGTCTTACCCTCTCTATTTCTTAAATAAATAGTTTACTGTCTCAGCTCATCCAAGTTCTTTCATTGGTTTGTTCTTATGAGCATCGTTAGCGGCTATCGCACCACAGGTCATTGACATAACTGTCATTGTTCCCCAGATGTATCCGCCTTTTCCAAAGTAACCTCCGGATACCTCTCCCGCGGCATAAAGTCTCGGAATTACATAGCCGTCCCAATCCAGAACTCTGTTTGAAGTATCTATTCTTACGCCGCCTTTAAAGGAGGTTGTGGAGGGCTTGCATTCCATACCATAGAAGGGACCCTTTTCAACGGTAATAGGACTTCCAAAGTTTCCATCGAGAGTTGTTCTTCCACATTCAGTGTCTTTTCCGGCAGCGGCCATCTTATTATAATTGTCCATTGTTGCCTTGAGAGCTTCGGGATCCAGCTTAAGTTCTTTGGCCAGTCCTTCAATGGTGTCTGCTTTGAACTCCTTATGTCTGAGCCAGGTGGGGAAATCTTTTTTAGCTCTTGATCTTATAGCATCATCATAAATGATGTAGTAAATGCCGTCTTGTTGTTTCGCACCTGCATCTCCCAGATATCCGTACCAGGTGTCTTCGCGAATAAATCTCTGAGAACTCTTGTTTACAACTACACCACCGAGGTATTGAATGGAGGTGTCGGCCAGAGTATGAATACATGTAGGCAGAGAGCATTTTAGAGCATGTTTAATGTCTCTGGTTGCAGCACCTATTCTCAGGGCCATTTCTAATCCAACTCCGGTATGAGTGGGAGGCATAAGTCTGATTAGGTCTTGCAGGTAGTCAGGCCCGAACTCCTTGCATAATTTTTTGTTATACCCGAAGCCGCCTGTACACAGGACAACGCCTTTTCTTGCCTTTACAGCTACCTCTTGCCCGGCGTTTTCGGCTATTATTCCGAGAACTCCCAGGGTCTTGTCATAAACCAGTTCTTTCCCGGGGGTTTCCCAAGCGATTTCGACTCCTAATTCCAAGGCTTTTTCTTCAAGTCTTCCGATAACCTTGGGTCCCTCAAATAAGTGGCATCTTCCCACACTGTGGCCCCATCCGCCGATAACATCTTTAGGAATCAGACCCAGGTCATTTTCAACCATGTCCAAGGTCTTGTGTAATTGATCGGTCATTGCTTTGCAAAGATCGTAATCTCCTCCACAATTGTTCACGAGGTCAGCGGTATACTGTGCGGGAGAATCTTCAACGCCTTTTGCTTTCTGATATTTAGTTCCCGGGAAGTCCATAACTCCTGCGATTACTGACATACTGCTGCGAAATTCACCGGGTTTGGCCATTTCTAATACTAAAACCTTATCGCCATTTTTTACTGCCTGAATTGCACCGGCTAATCCAGCGGTTCCTGCACCGACATATACGACATCATAAACTTTATCCCAATTCATTTTTTAGCCTCCTTTTTATTCTTTCTTTTAGTTGTATCCATTGTTTTCACGGGCTGTCCACTGCATAGCTATTATTAAATTATACCTATTTATCACTCCTTCCATTATCGGTAAGTCCTACTTACTGTTTTTAAGCTCTCAAAGGAGAGCTTTTTTACCCCAATTTAGATAAAGTGTGAAATATATTTGACAATACTCTAAATCAGTAAAATATCCTGAAATCGTGAGTAAGCTTATTGAACTAGCTGTAGAGGGTCGTGAACCTTTCCCTGTCCGTGCTTAAAGGTATCCAGAAGTTTTGTCCGCTGCTTTGTTGACAGTTCTATTGAACTTGGACTAATTACTGAACCTTTGAACCTGGCAATTTATTTCGCAAATATTATGCCAATTAAAATGAATTGAAATATTGAGATTAATCAGTCACCTAAAAGAGTGTTTGAGTCTCTCCTGAATCACATTTATATATCTCTAACTAAATATATGAATTCTATAGAGTCAATCCTGCATTGGTGAAGCAATTATAAATCAGTTTAGTACATACAGTGTAAAGTCTTTTTAAAATTATCCGTATTCAAGAGCTTCATCCTGGGCAATGATTACAAAAAACATGTGCCGATGCCGGGCATTCCAGGAACGCGCCTCACAATAACCCATTCCAAGGTAACTCTTGCACTCCTCAAAGCACTGCTCAATCCGTCCATTCTCGTATTTAAGGATGTAAAGCTAGAGATCGTCGTCGTGCTGCCCGTTTTTGTATTCCACCACACAGCATGTGGGAAGTAAGGTTTCTATGTTATTTATCAACAGAAGAAGCTATGGAAAATAATAGCCCACTTCCAGGAAAGGCTTACCTGATTGGTGTGGAACTTCCCGGCGTGCATACGCTAAATGCTCATGAATCACTGCAGGAATTGGTGCGGCTGGCAGAAACGGCAGGAGCCATGGTAGCCGGCTGGTCGCTGCAGAAAAGGAGCCGTCCGGACCCGGCAACATTTATTGGCAAGGGCAAAACCGGGGAAATCAAGGATGAACTGATGCAAATGCAAGCAGATCTGGTCATCTATGACCGGGAGCTTTCCCCTGCCCAGGCCAGGAACCTGGAGGAGGCGCTAGGTGTTGGAGTAATTGACCGAACCCAACTGATTCTTGATATTTTTGCTCAAAAGGCTCGGACCCGGGAGGGTAAATTCCAGGTGGAACTGGCACAATTAAATGATATGCTGCCCCGCCTGACCGGTATGGACGTTAAACTGTCCAGGCTGGGCGGCGGCATAGGCACTAGGGGGCCCGGTGAAACAAAGCTGGAGGTGGACCGCAGAAGAATTAGAAAAAGAATATCCGACCTGACACATGAAATTGATGAAATAAAAAAACACCGCGCCCTGTTGCGGAGCGGCAGAAAAAAAGTTCCCTTCCCCCTGATAGCCCTGGTAGGCTATACCAATGCCGGCAAATCAACCCTGCTTAATATCCTTACCGGATCCAAGGTGCTGGTGGAGGATAAGTTATTCGCCACCCTGGACCCCACAACGCGTAAGGTGGTCTTGCCGGACAACCGGACCGTACTGGTTTCAGATACCGTAGGATTTATCAGCAACCTCCCTCATCACCTAGTGGCTGCCTTCAAGGCCACACGAATCTGGAAGCCCAGGTCAAGGCGGTGGATAAGGTTTTATCGTCACTGGATGCCATTGCCAAACCTACCATTATGGTATACAACAAGGCCGATCAGA
Organism: Peptococcaceae bacterium BRH_c4b; assembly: GCA_000961595.1. GTDB lineage: Bacteria > Bacillota > Desulfotomaculia > Desulfotomaculales > Desulfocucumaceae > Desulfocucumis. Next base: position 4,396 of record LADO01000063.1, on the reverse strand, counting down.
TTGATACGAACTATCCTCTTGGCCAGCCCACGGATAAAGAAATGGTTTTAATAACGGCCAAAACCGGTTTCAACATCGACGGTTTGTTACAAAAAAAGCCGAACAGCTGTCCGGCAAAAAAATAATTAAAACCTTTTCATTCCTCATAACAAATCTTCATTACTCCCTCTAGTTCACGGAAACGGTAAAATACTGCGACGGCAGCATTGCAGTGATGGCATGGCAAAAGCCTGCACATTTGCCGGGTTACAGCACTACAGACTTTCCCTTAAAATCTCACTTATGTCCTTGACTGTCATAACATCGTCCTTATTCAGGTTTTTCAGGCTGTCTTCCAGCATTACAATGCAGTAGGGACAGGCTGTGGCCACAACCTGAGCTTCCTTCTCAGCCGCTTCTTTAATCTTAACGTCGGAAAACCTCTGACCGGCCCTGGTTTCCATCCAAATCCTGGCGCCGCCGCCGCTGCAGCAGAGGCTGTTGTCCTTATTGCCTTCAAATTCCACTAATTGCAGTTCAGGCACTGAGGACATCAAGTTCCTGGGAGCGTCAAAAGCTTTGCTGTGCCTTCCCAGGTAGCAGGGCTCATGATAAATTACTTTACCGCCCACCGGCTTGGAAAGTTTAAGTTTGCCGTGGGCCATCAGTTCATCCAGCAACTGGGTGTAGTGATAAACTTCAAATTCGCCGCCAAATTCCGGATATTCGTTTTTGAAGGTGTAATAACAGTGCGGCGATGTGGTGATTATTTTTTTGACCCCTTTTTTGTTGTACAGACCAATGTTATACTCGGCCAGTCTGGTGAAATCTTCCTCGGCGCCTATTTTCCGCACCGACTCACCGCAGCATTGTTCCTCCACCCCGATTATACCGAAGCTTACTCCCGCAGCCTGCAGGAGTTCCACCACGGATCTGGCTACTTTCTGACTGCGGCCGTCATAGGCGCTGGTACAGCAAACAAACAGTAAATACTCTTTGTCCGGGGTATATTCAGGAACTTCCACACCTTTCATCCAGGCCGTGCGCTCGCCGCGCTCCTGGGACCAGGGGTTGCCCTGGCTATTGATACTGCCCAATACCGCTTTAAGGTTTTTGGGTATACCGCCTGTTTCTGCTATAACGCTGCGCATTGCACGCACCACATCGGGAATTTTAATGCCCCGGGGGCATCTCACGGCGCACTGGTTGCAGGTGGTGCAGGCGAAAAGGTAGTCGTCAGACTCGTAGCCGTCATATCCCAGCCTGCCCATGTGGAACATGGCTCTGATGTTAAATTCAGATTTCTCCTCCATTCTGCCCCAGGGACATGAGCCGGCGCATACTCCGCACTGCATGCATTTTTGAATTTCTTCGCCGCCGGACATAACAATGGCTTCCCTTACTTCATCGAAAACCATTAGTTCTGACATTTGGTTCCCTCCTGTCTATGGTTTGGGGACACACCTTCTTTGGTTGGCTAAAACCCTTACTTTTTAACAAATTTATGAAGGAATGTCCCCAACTGATGTTTTGGTACACACCTTCTTGGGTTAGCTAAATTCCCAACTTATTAATTAATTCGAAAAGTTATGTCCCCAATTTAAGCCAGAAGCTTTTTCATTTCTTCCTTTAGCAGGGGCACAATTTCGAACAAATCGCCCACTATGCCGTAATCGGCAACCTTGAAAATGTTGGCTTCCGGATCCTTATTAATGGCCACTATGCACTTGGAGGAGCTCATGCCGGCCAGGTGCTGAATGGCGCCGGAAATTCCACAGGCTATATAAAGCACCGGTGACACGGTTTTACCTGTCTGACCCACCTGGAAGGAATGGGACAGCCAGCCGGCGTCAACCGCTGCCCTGGAAGCGCCAACGGCAGCACCCAGCACATCTGCCAATTCCTCAAGGATGGCGAAGTTTTCAGGTCCCTTCATGCCGCGGCCGCCGGATACGATAATGTCTGCCTCGGTTAATTCCGGGCGGGTGCTGATCTGTTTTATGATTTCTTTGATAACCTGACGTATATCACCGGCGCCGGCACTTACCGTTACTGTTTCAGCCGCTCGGCCGGCCTGAGGTGCATCAGCTGCGAGCACGTTGGGGCGGATGGTGGCCATTACAGGCCGGGCTTGGGGACAGGCAGCCTTGACGAAAGCTTTGCCGGCATATATGGGACGTGTAAAGACCAGTTGCCCGTCTTCCATGGCTATGTCTGTGCAGTCGGTCATTAAGCCGGTGCCCAGACGTTGCGCCACCTGCGCTGCCAGGTCGCGGCCGGCCACGGAGCAGGCCAGCAAGATGGCTGTAGGCTGGTGCTCTTTGGCCAGATCAGCTAATACATTGGTGTAGGCATCGGTGGTGTAGTTTTCCAGCGCATCCACATCCGCTACATATACCTTGTCTGCACCGTATTCTCCCAGTTTTCCCGCCAGGCTGCCGACTCCCCTGCCCATCAGAACGGCACAAAGCTCTTCGCCCAGGGCGTCGGCCGCCTTGCGGCCCGCACTTAACAATTCATAGGTTACCTTTTTAATTTCTTCGTCGCGCTGTTCTGCAAATACCCAGATCCCTTTTGCCATACTATTTAAAACCTCCTAATCTGCCGGTAAACGCTCTTCTGGAAATGTCATCCTGAGCGTTAGCGAAGGATCTAGATTCTTCACTTCGTTCAGAATGACATAAAATGTCCCGGGTTTTCATGATCTAATGGCGCCGCTCGCGGCATGGCTGTCTTAATTGATAAATTAACACAAGCAATCAGTTTTGTTAGTTATATAACCTTGGCCTCTTCCCTGAGGAGCCTGGCCAGCTCACGGGCAGCCTCAGCCGGTTCGCCGGGGACGGTTTTACCGGCTGCCCTGGCAGCGGGCATAAAGAAATTCAGGGCTTTGACCTTGGGAGCAACCTGGGCTGCGTCCAGGCCGATTTCAGCAAGACCTATTTTCTGCATCGGTTTTTTCTTGGCCTGCATAATGCCCTTCATGGAGGGATAACGGGGTTCGATTCCACCCTTCTGCGCCGTCAGAACTGCAGGCAGGCTAACCTCGATAACGGCACTGCCGCCGTCTATGTCGCAGGTAGCTACGGCCTTGCCTTCTTCCACTTCGGCCTGGGTAACCACGTTAACCACGGGTACGCCCAGTATTTCCGCCACCCTGCCGCATACTTGGACCGAACCGTCGTCTATGGCCTTAAAGCCGCCGAGAATTATATCATATTCCATGCCGCCCACTGCTTTGGCCAGAATGGTGGCGGTGGTGAACTCGTCAATTTCCTCAGTGCCGGGATCTACTAGCACAGCTTTATCGGCGCCCATGGCCAAGGCCTGGCGCAGTGCGCTCTGGACCTCGTCACCACCGAGGCTGACTACTGTTACTTCTCCCTTTAATTTTTCCTTGATGCGCAGGCCCAGTTCCACGGCATACTCATCGTATGGGTTCATTACCAGGCTGACGCCCTGTTTGTTTATTTTTCCGCTGCCGTCAAGGGTTATCTTGGCCTCGGTATCAAATACTTGTTTCATTAAAACAACAATTTTCATTGTCTTCCTCCCGTCACACCTGTCTCTATTTTAAAATGCTGGCGGCAATGACCATGCGCTGTACTTCGCTGGTGCCTTCATATATCTCTGTAATTTTGGCGTCACGCATCATGCGTTCTACCGGGTATTCTCTGGTGTAGCCGTAGCCGCCGAAAATTTGTACCGCCTTGGTGGTAATCCACATGGCCGCTTCAGAGGCAAATACTTTTGCCATGGCAGCTTCTTTGCTGTAAGGGAGTTTGTTATCCTTCAGCCAGGCAGCTCTATATGTCAGCAGCCTTGCTGCTTCAATCTTGGTTGCCATATCAGCCAGCATCCACTGTATACCCTGATTTGCCGATATGGGCTGGCCGAACTGCTCCCGGATTTTACTGTAATTAATGGCAGCCTCATAAGCTCCCTGAGCAATGCCGACAGCCTGTGCTGCAATTCCTATGCGCCCGCCGTCGAGGGTCGTCATGATTAGCTTAAAGCCCATGCCTTCCTGCCCCAGCAGGTTTTCCTTCGGTATGCGGCAGTTTTCAAAAACCAGTTCGTACGTGGCGGATGCGCGTATGCCAAGTTTGTGTTCTTTCTTGCCGAAGGTAAAGCCCGGCGTTCCTTTTTCTACTATGAAGGCGGATATGCCTTTGTGTTTAAGGCTTTTGTCGGTAACTGCAATAATTACATAAATATCTGCTTGAAATGCATTGGTAATAAATATTTTAGTGCCGTTAAGTACGTATTCGTCCCCGTCAAGCACCGCAGTTGTTTTGGTTGCGCCTGCATCGGTGCCCGCAGCAGGTTCGGTTAAACCCATGGCGCCGATTTTATCTCCGTTAGCCAGCGGAATGAGGTATTTTTGTTTCTGTTCCTCTGTTCCAAAGTGATATAT
>LADO01000050.1 GCA_000961595.1 Peptococcaceae bacterium BRH_c4b | reverse complement strand
ATATTTTTTATCAGGTATAGTTGAACTTGATGATAGCATGTTTGGTGCGCCAACCGAGGGCGGCAAACGTGGCCGTGGCACAGATAAAACTAAGGTTGTTGTTGGGCTTTCCTTGAATAAAAATGGTCATCCCCTTTACGTTAAAATGGAAGTTGTTGATGATCTGAAAAGCCAGACCCTGGCAGATGTAGCAAATCGGATTATTGAAGATGGCAGTACTATAAATACCGATTTATTTAAATCCTACAATGCTTTGAAAGGCGCCGGTTTTCAACATGAGCCAAAGGAATTTAACCCAAAAGATAATCCGGATCATTTACACTGGCTGCATACCATTGTTTCAAATGTGAAAGCTTTTATTGCTGGCACATATCATGGCCTGGATGTTAAGCACTTACAAGCATATTTAAATGAATATGCTTATCGCTTTAATCGTAGAAAATTTAAAGGTGAGTTGTTTAATCGCCTTTTACATTGTTGTGCAAATACGCCAACAATTACCTATTCTGAGCTAACGGCATAATCATGTAAATAATTTATTAACCTTTTTCCAGCAATAGTTTTTCCATATTCTCAGAGGCTAACTCAATAAAATTCATCTTCGAAATGGCCAACAGCATTTTATATTTTCCCTCACCCTGATAAATTTCCGGAGCATACTTTTCACTAAAAGCTTCCAGATTCCGGGCCGCATTTTTAACGTAAGACTTTAATGCCTCAAAAGCCTCGCCGGATAATTCATTGTTTTTTAAGTAGTTAACCAGCCTTCCCCCGGAACGAAAAGCAGGATAACCTTCCAGGCCCATGAAACAAAGAAACCAGCGTGCCGTGAACCTGCCCGCGGCAGCAACTATACCCATGTAATCGGCAATAAGCTCGTCCAGTAAATTGTTGCGGGCCGAGCCGAAAAAACGTAGCGTGCAGTAATGCGTACCTTCATGCTCCCGGCGAATAACCAGAGATAACCGCCGCCATTCATCCCCGGGAATACCCAGCATCTCAGCAGAAACATTACTGTATTCCTTATCGCTTAATATTAAAAACTTATCCTGGTATAACTCTGTCTGGGATTTCATCTTTTCAAATTCCAACTGCCACAACAAATCCATATTTTCTTTAAAACCGTTATCGCTATGCCATTTTTCTTTATACTTTTTTACCCTGTCCCAATTGTTATAGCCTGTAATCATACATGCCCCCATGGAAGAAGGTATCGGTACCGGCTCATTCTTGTGGAAAAAAACGCGAACCAGGGTTTCAAAATCGTTTCTGTTGGTCACCTGGATTACAGGTATTCTGCCGGCAATTGTTTGATAAAGATATATTTCAATATTACCGGGCTCTTCCAGCTCAACCCCCGTTGCTTCCGGCATTAAGAGGGTGTCCACCCCTCTCCTGGTTGCCAGTTGATAATTGACATTCTTACTCATGCCTTCTTTAACCGGAAAATTAAGCTGTACCAGTTTTTGGGGCAGCAGGGCCGGAAGGCCCATCCGGGTAATATCTTGGATATACTCCTCCCAATCTCTCACAAAGGGTTCATCCGTCAGAGGAAGTTCCTGCCATGGTATAACATGGGTATGATCGAATTGATTCTCACGAAGAAACGACAATTGTTCTTGCAATTACCCGCACCCCTCTGCCTTAAGCCTATTGGTAGTATTCATAGAATTGCATTTTATTCAGGCAAGCTGCCTCTTAGCCAGCTCTGCAAATATACCGCCATTATCCATTAATTGTTCGTAAGTACCACTTTCAAGAACTTTGCCTTTATCCAGCACTATAATCCTGTCGCACTTTACAATTGTGCTCAGCCGGTGGGCAATTACTATCCGTGTCGCCTGCAGCCGGTCCATGCTTTCGCTGACGACGGCCTGGGTCCGGTTATCCAGGGCGCTGGTAGCCTCATCAAAGTAAATTATCTTTGGCCTATTGACAATGGCACGGGCGATCAAGAGCCTTTGCCTTTGTCCTCCCGACAGGGTGCCTGCCCCCTCACTGACCACCGTGTGCAAACCCATGGGCATAGCCTTGATATCCTGGTCCAGTCCGGCCATCCTGGCTGCTTCCCAGGCATCATCCATGGTTAAATGGATATTGGCCCCCACAATGTTGGTATAAATATCTCCCGACATCAGCTGTCCGTTTTGCAAAACCACACCCAGCTGCCGGCGCACCGAGCGAATGTCCACCGTATCAAGGGCCTGGCCGTTGTAAAAAACCTGGCCTGCTTCCGGCTTTTCAAATCCCAGCAAAATGCGGAACAGGGTGGATTTTCCACTGCCCGAGGTGCCTACAATACCTATGTATTCTCCTGCCTGCACCTGCAGTGAAACGTCGTCCAAAACCAGGGGGCCCTCTTTTTTATAGCGGAAAGAAACGTGGCTGACCTCAATGGAACCGGTCAATTCACCCGGATCGCTCCCGGAATCGTCATATTCCGGCAATGCCTGCAGAATAGGCTTAACCCTTTCATACAGGGGGATAATCACGTTAATTGAGAGCAGTGACTGGAATAATGCAAGGATAGCAACCATAAAACTGGCCAATGCGGAAGTAAAGGCAACAAATTTGCCCGCTCCCATTGAATTGTGATCCACATTAACCAGGGTATAGAAGATAACGATGGAGGTTATCACCGGAAAAACCGATTCGAAGGCAACCAGCCGGTTGGTTATGGTTCTGCTTTTATAGGTAATTTTTCTCAGGCCGGTGAACTCCTTTGACCATAAATAGAAAGCCCTTTTTTCTGCACCGGAAACCCGGAGCTTGGCCACGCAACCGATTAATTGCAAAACCAGGCTGGCAATTTTATTGGAGCTGTCCACCGTTTGCCGCTGATAGCGCATCTGGCTGAACTGAAAAAACACGGTCACGGCCACCGCCACCGCTATAAGGACTGTGGCCACTCCTGCCAGCCGTAAATCATAATAAAACAGCAGGCCAAAATTAAAAAAGGAGAAGAGGCTGGAAATAATGGTAGTAATAATAACTCCGGTGAACATCTTCCTGATGTGGCTTATGCCCATAGCCCGCATGGCCAGTTCTCCGGAGGCATACTCTTTGAAAAAGGGGGCCGGCAGGCTAATCAGCCTGTCCCAGACAGCCGCCTGGATGGGTCCCTCCATCCTCCCTTCCAGCCGCAGCATGGCAAGCGAGCGGGTTAATTGAAACAACAGCCCGGCAAGGGCGCCAGCAGACAGGAAAAAAGCAATCTGCAGCAGCTGTGCCTTTTCTCCCCCGGGAATAATGGTGTCAAAAACAATTCCTGTGGCTATCGGAATAATCATGCCCAGCAGCCCTCCAAGCAACCCCATCAGCACCACCATCGCCAGATCCCGCTTCCAGCAGTTTTCCAGCCCGAAAGTTAAGACCTCGCGCAAGGTCACAGCCTTTTTCGGAAATGGCCGGTAAAAGGCAACGGCAAAGGGCTTTACTTGGGCGGCAATTTGATCGTCTACCGGGACACTGGTTTTATTGGCCGAATCGTGCAGCAGGTATTGTGTTGGAGACAGCGGAAGCATGGCCACCGGATAGTTGCCCTCCTCCAGGTAAGCCAGCAGGGGGCCATTGTCCCGCTTATACCACTCCCCTTTTAAGGCCACCCGGCGTATCCGGGCGTGGGATGCCAGGGCAATGTCCCCCAGCGGATCTTTCGCTGAAACCCCTTTTCCTGCCAGTGGGGAAGGAGCAATCTCAATTTTCATCGCCCTGCCCACCAGCCGGCAGGCCGCCAGGAGGGGATCGTCCTCAACTTCTTCCAGCGGCTCTACTTTGCGGCCTGGTTCTGTAACAGACAGTATTCCCCTGAGCGCGTTATCAAAGAAAAGCAGGTTATTCTTTTCTTTTTCCTCCAGACGCTGTTTTTCTGCCTGCTTTTGCTTTTGTAGTCGATCAGTGATTGCCCTCAAAGCCAAGCTATGAAATTGGCCCAGTGTTATAAGCCCGTCACCGAAGGCTGCATGTTTAACCCAGATTACTTCCTCTGTGGAGTGGAGAAACTGGATTTCAAGTATCCCAACCGCAGTATCAGCGGCCAGAGTATTAACCCAGCTGCCAAGTAGGCGAATAAGCATTGCCTGGCCAGCAGCCTGCCTCGTCAGTTGGTGAAAGCTGGCCAGGTCTATCTGCAGCAGGCGGGTGCCGGGCAAGCCTGACGCCAAAAGACCGGATTTCTGATCTTCACCTTCCGGCCTGAGGCCAAATAATAATCCCCCTGCCTCAACCTCAAATAAAAATTCTCTGGCGCCCCAGTTTTCACCATCAATAATCCGGACAGAAAAAATAGCCGCCTTTCCCTGCAAAACCACCCACACACTGCCCGGGTCGGTGATTAAAAGCGGCCTGTTACCCTCTAGCTCAACTATAGTACCTTCTTTAAACAATGAATTCTCCATCATCACAGCCACCAGCATTTCCTGTTATATTAAGGAAAGGGGACACACCCGATTAAGGAATGGGGACACACCTGCTGAAGCTTGGGTATTCCTTTTGAGACAGGAATGTCCCCAACTAAACGGCCTTAATCAGCTCCGCGTAATGGCCGTCTACATCCTTCAGCTCATCATGAGTGCCGCGCTGCACAATTTTCCCTCTTTCCAAAATTACAATTTCATCACAGTCCCTGATGGTGCTCAAACGGTGGGCAACAATCAGGCAGGTGCAGCCGCGGCGACGAATTCCCTCATCCACCAGTTTTTCCGTCAGTGGGTCGAGGGCGCTGGTGGCCTCATCCAGAATCAGTATGGAGGGATTGCCGGTCATGGCCCGGGCAATCTCCAGCCTCTGCCTCTGGCCGCCGCTGAAGTTGCTGCCCCCCTCGTCCAGCGGATAGTCGTAGCCGCCTGCCTTGGAGGTTATATCGTCGTGAATGCAGGCATCCTTGGCTGCCCGGATAATATCAAATTCAGACACTGTCTTGTCCCATAAAGTGAGGTTATCGCGGATCGTCCCCTGAAACAGAAATATATCCTGGTCCACCAACGCCAGTGAATTATTTATAGCTGCACGGGGTATGCTTTTTACCGGCTTTCCGTCAAACAAAATTTCTCCAGACCATGGCCTGTATATTCCTGAAACCAATTTTGCCACCGTGGACTTTCCGCTTCCCGACCCTCCTACCAAGGCCACGCGGGCGCCAGGGGCCAGCTTTAAACTAAAATTCTCAATCAGCGGAGGCTCCAGGCGACTGTAGCCAAATGTCATATCACGCAGCTCAATGTATCCATCCAGTTTTTGGCAAGGGACTTTAGTGTCGCCGGCAGACAGGTCCTCTTTGGTCTGCCCGTCCACCGGGTACTGCAAAACATCGTCCAGGCGGCTCATGTCCCCTTCCATTTCCTGAAGCTGGCTGCCCAGGGAGACCAACCCGTTAACCGGCTCTAAAAAACTGGTCATCAGGCTCTGGAAGGCCACCAGCATTCCTATGGTCAGATCCCCTCTGAAAATGAGAAAGCCGCCTAAAACCAAAACCACTGTATTGGTGAGAGTGGACAAAAAGGCGGGCACAGCCGATAAAAACTGAGTGGAAACCCCCATCTCCTGCTCGGCGTTTAATGTTTTGGCCTGAAATCCGGACCACTTGGCAAAAAAGTCCGACTCCGACCCTGTAGCCTTCAGGGTTTCTATAATCTGCAGGCCGGACATAGATGTGCCGTTAAGCTTACCCTGATCCAGCAGCAGCTTGCAGTTTAGATCCACCCTGCGGCGGGAAACATATTTCAAATAAAATATATTGGCAACAGCGGCCACCACCCCGGTCAGCGCCAATATAAGGCTGTATTGGACCATCAGGGCAAAATAGAAAATAATCATTACAAAATTCAGCGCGTTTGTGGCCAGCTGGCCGGACAGGAGCTGGGCCACCCGGTCATTGCTCTGCACACGCAGGCATATGTCGCCGGCATAGCGCTGGGTAAAAAACTCCACCGGCAGACAAAGCACGTGCCAAAAAAACTGGGCGGAAGTACTTAAAGCTATTTTGGTTTCCAGTCTTAAAAGGTAATACTGCTGTAACCTGGTAAGGACGCCCCGCAGGACTGCAGTAAGCGCCATCCCCAGCAGCAGGGGACCCAGCCAATTCCCTTTCCCGCCCAGCAATATATCATCAACAAATATCTTGGAAAAAACAGGTATAACAAGGCCTGGGATGACCAGGGCCAGCCCCACCAGAATAACATAGGCCAGGGCCATTTCCGATCCCTTCAGCCGCTTCTTTAAGGCAGTTGCAATAGTGGGTCTGCCACCGTTTCTTTCAAAATCAGGCCCTACTTCAAAGGCCATCACAACTCCTGTAAAGGACTGATTAAACTCCTCTTCGGGAACGGACCTGGGGCCGCCGCCGGGGTCGTTCAGATAGGCATACCCCTGGTCGAAGCCCTCCAGCACCACGAAGTGATTGAAGTTCCAGTGAATGATCAGCGGAAGTTGCATATTCTTAAGGGATTCCGGTTCCTTGCGGTAGCCCTTTGCCTCCAGCCCGTAATTCCTCGCCGCTTTCAGGATATTGCTGGCCTTGCTGCCGTCACGGGAAACCCCGCAGGCAATCCTCATCTCTTCCAGGGGCACGTATTTACCATAATAGGCCAGTATCATGGCCAGGGAAGCCGCCCCGCATTCCACCGCCTCCATCTGCAGCACGGTGGGAACCTTTGCCCGTTTAATCTGCTTTGCCCTCACCCGCCAACCCCCGTTGCAAATGAACTAATAAAATGAACTAATAAATAGAAAGAGCTCTTTTAAGCGTGGGTATAACCATACTGATGGGACGCTGCTTACTAATGGTCACAGAACCATCGCAAAGTGTGCCGCTATTGATTTTTTGCGGCGGCCCACCGGTGGACGTCCACTTAAACCCGCTTACGGTGGAGTCGTCCACAGTAATGTCCACATGCATTTCAAGGGATGCGCCCTGCCCCGCCAGCTTGGTCACCAGCCCTTCATTGCCCAGGGTATGCATTATATCCTGACTGGCGGCCGGATACTCGGACACCGAGGTCACCCTTCCCAGTATGAAGCCGTATTCTTCCTTTTTCACGGTGCTGGGGGAAATAAGCGCCTCCATCCCGGGTAAAATCCTTTTTCCTTCCTCGGCCGGGACATACAGCACCGCTTCCTGTTTGATCGTGCTTCCCTCGCGCTCCAGGCTGAAAAGACGCGCCCCAGGCTGGGCAATATCTCCTTTATTCACCATTACTTCCACCACCCGGCCATCCACCTGCGCTACTATTTCCGAGGAAGAGAACAGTTCATTCTGCAATTTTATGATTTTATCTTCCGTTTCAGCAATTTTTGTCACCTTCGTTGTGGCAAACTGTTCCTCCAGCATCTGCAGTGAAAGCTGAGCCTGCTCCAGCTTTTCCCTGTAATTAATAATGGTGTCCTCCCAATCGCCGGCTGCCAGCTTGTTTAAGTTCGCCCGGGCCGTCTGCACTGCCAGATGCTGCAAGTCAAAATCCCTTTTGGCATTTGTAAAATCGTCTTCAGAAACAGCGCCGTTCTTGTAAAGAACGGTCATTTTATCAAGATTGCTTTGCTTGCCCTGTTCACTGATTTGGGCTTGTTCCAAACTTATTTCTGCCATTTGGATATCATGGGACTGCCCCGATATGGCATGTTTATAATCGGCCTCTGCGTATGTAAGGGCTGCTTTGGCTTCCTTAATTTTTTGGGTTAAACCGTACAAATCGGCCAACTCCGACCCTATGTTTTTATCTTCGCCTTCTTTTATACCGTTCTCGTCAAGCTTTTTTAGCTGATTGAGCTCTTTTTTTAAATCGTTAATTTGTTCCGACAGCTGGGGTTGATCGATTCTAGCCACCACTTCTCCCTTTTTAACATGGTCTCCCACCACAACACGGATATCGGAAATCTGGCCGGAGCTGCTGTCGACGATATTGTATATTCCAAAACTATTGGCTATAACTCCCTGCCCGTTAACTTTCGTGGGGATGCTCCCGAAAATACCCCACAGAACAGACGTTGCCAGAATACACGCGATTGCTAGCAGCGCAAACCAGGACTTAGGTGTAGTCACCGTGATTAGCTGGTCCAGTTGTTCGGGGGATGAAAGCTTGTCCAGCGCCACCTTGCGGAACAAACCCTGTGCCATGCGTGAAGCCACCTCTTTACTCTGCAGTATGGCAATTCCTTTAGGCTAATTGATATATTCAAATTGCCCGTTTTTGACCACTTTTTTTACAACCAGATCTCCTATGTCGTCACCGTTCTCCGTAAAGGTATGAAAGCCGGCCACCCCGGGCCTGTTCTTAAAGGTCCGCAGTTTTTGTGCAACTTCGGCAGGGCTTGTAGAGCCGGCTTCTTTAACGGCCTCGGCCAGCAAATTAACAGCGTCATAACCCTGGGCCGCATATGGAGTCGGCATTTTGCCGTATTTGCTATTAAAATTGTTGATAAAGGACTTTACTTCTTCACGGGGGTCCTGTGAATTAAAAATTGTGCCGACCACGGTGCCTTCAGCAGCCTTTCCGGCAACCCGGTAAAGCTCCGGCGTATCCATAGCGTCACCGGCAAAAAATGGCACGGATATGCTCGCCTTCGCAACATCGGCAATAAACAGCGCTCCGTCAGGCATATAATGGGCCACAAAAATACCGTCAAAATCAAGCGCTTTCCACTTCGCGTAAAGTCTGTTCAGATCTCTTGAATCGGCATAATAGGAAAACCGGTCGACAATTTCAATCCCTGCTTTTTGCGCGTGGTCTTCGAATGAATTGGCCAGGCCAATCCCGTAGGAGTCATCAGAATAATATATCACCATGCGCCGGTGGCCCTGTTTGGCAGCATATAAGGCCAATTGCCTGGCAATCTCGTCATCACTGGGAATATTCCTGAAAATATATTTATACCCCTTTTGGGTAAGGGCAGGGGCAGTTGCTGAGGGAGAAAGCATGACAATGCCCGCGTTCTCATATATATTGGCTGCGGCGGTGGAAATAAAAGAGACACTATGACCGATTACAGCTGTCAGGTTGGGAACTTCCGTAAAAGACTGGGCGACGGTCATCCCGCCGGTAACGGTTTCTTCATCATCCTTCTCGATTAAACGTACCTTCCGGCCATTTATACCTCCCCGGGTATTGATTTCATCAGCAGCCAATTCGACACCTTCTTTAAATAAGTCGTTTTCCACCGAAAAAGGCCATGCGACGCCAATTACAATATCCCCCTCTTTCCTATTCGAGTACATCGTAAGCAAGAACAATATTAATAAGAGCAAAACGCCTGTCACCAGTATACCTATTCCCACCATCTTTGCGCTGTGACCATTTTGCATAGCTGCATTTCCTCCGCGACGCTTGTCGGAATTTAGCGAATATTAAATAACTATACGAGAATGTATGGAAAAATCCTGCAAGAAGGGGAATAATTTAAAATAATTTTTGCTGATTATTGACAAAACCCCTGGTTTTTCCGAACCAGAGGTCAATTATTTGTGTTAATTGCTGCTTTTAATTTTACTGCTAACAAATATGGCATTGTGCAAAATACAAACGAGATTTAACATATATAGGGTGAAACTGAAAAGATATTAAGCCTTTTCAGAATAAGTTAATAAGTTAGGTGCCTGACCCCCAGGTTTTGTCCAATCCGAATAACCCGCATGGCCCTTTCTGCAGCTTTTTCGATTAACGTCTCCGCTCCCGACATGGACGCCTGGAGAGAGATGGGACCGGGCACAATGCTCAGTATACCGTCGATCCCGTAACCGGCTGTTTTCCCGGCCCCGTCACCTATACTCCCCGCCAAAGCCAGCACCGGAAGGCCAAATTTCTTAGCCCGGCGGGCCACCCCTACGGGCACCTTGCCATAAACCGATTGCCCGTCGATCTGCCCTTCACCGGTAATCACCAGGTCAGCATCCTGGAGATGGTGATCGAAGTTCATCGCATCCAGCACCGTATCTATCCCCGGCTTCAGCTTCGCCCGGCAAAAAATCATGAGGCCCGCCCCAAGGCCGCCGGCCGCGCCGGCACCGGGTAGATCTGCAATCTCCACACCCAACTGCCGGCTGATAATCCTGGCATAACGGCTCAGGTTCCGGTCCAATTCCTTGAGCATTTCGGGGGTACCCCCCTTCTGTGGTCCATAAACAAGGGACGCGCCCTCCGGGCCACACAGAGGATTGGCGACATCGCAGGCCACGACTATTTCTGCTTCCTTGAGCCGGGGATCAAGGTCCCGGATATCAACGTCGTGGAGCCTGCCCAGTTCCCCGCCCCCAAAACCAAGCTCATTTCCATATTGATCCCTAAACGAGACACCCAATGCTCTGGCCATCCCCGCCCCGCCGTCATTAGTGGCGCTACCCCCGATACCGATCACGATTCTCCTGTACCCCTGGTCAAGGGCCGCCTTTATCAGTTCCCCCGTACCATAAGTGGTAGTGAACCAGGGGTTCCGCCTCTCCAGCGGCAAAAGGGGCAACCCAGATGCAGCAGCAGCCTCGATTATTGCGGTTCCATCCGGCAAAATCCCATAGTTTGCCACGACCTTGCCGCCCAACGGCCCGGTTACCTCCAGTTCCCGGTACTCGCCACCGGCAGCAAGCACCAGGACATCCACGGTGCCTTCTCCGCCATCAGCAACGGGCAGTTTGACAACCTTCGCATCAGGATAGGCTTTCTTAACCCCTCTTTCGGTGGCGGAAGCTACGGTAATAGCTGTACAGCTTCCCTTAAACGAATCCGGCGCAATAATAATCTTCATTGCTAACCCTATGCCTCTCTTATATCCCTAATTACTGAAGAAGGCTGGCTTACATCGCTTTTGCGCAATTATTTCGCTGTGGTTTGTAGTTATGATCCCTTGCGGGCATAAATATGGGAGAAGCTGTCATAAACCCAAAAGTTCCGTAAAGCCTCTGGCTTTAGCAAAGATGAGAATGTCAGAAATGCGTTCTCCTTATCTGGTAAAAAATACAAGGTCTCCGAATTTTGCCCCTGCTACTTTCCCTACGGACTCGCATTTAATTTTTAGCAGAAAAAAAACCCTGTCCCTGGCCAGTTCTTCATGCTCCAGAGACTCGAAGTTGGCCTGGCCTTTGG
Source organism: Peptococcaceae bacterium BRH_c4b (assembly GCA_000961595.1). Taxonomy (GTDB): domain Bacteria; phylum Bacillota; class Desulfotomaculia; order Desulfotomaculales; family Desulfocucumaceae; genus Desulfocucumis. Next base: position 101,165 of record LADO01000050.1, on the reverse strand, counting down.
ATATAACCAGTTCTGATTCGTTCAACAGCTTTTCTACTTCTTCGGACAACTTTTGCAGCGGCACCCCGAGATAGTTTGACCCTGTGGTAATAACCCTGGCTGTTTTATGCATTCCCGCCTGTTCGGCGTCTTCCATGGTGGCGTCGTTTAAAACAGGTCCGCCCTTAACAATATAGGTCACCTTTTTCCCCATTGATGTGATCTCTTCCGCCAAGAGCCTGTCAAACACTATCTCCCCGGCATTGTCTCCCACTATCACTAAATGATCCACATTGCCCAGTTTGGCGGCGAATCTGTGGTAATCATCCAGGGGAAATCCAACGTTAAGGCTTTGTTTTAAGCTGGCATTTATATCAAAGCTCTTATTAATTCCAAGGTCTATAACATTGCCGGAAACGGATATTTTAAGGGCGTCGTAAAGCCTGTTCACAGAGCCGTTAAGGTTTTCTTTTAATTTGGGATACAGTTCCAGGGCCAGAGTATTGGATTTATATTTTGCTTCTTTATAGGGGTCGTCGCTGTTTATCAGTTTATACAATTTAAACAGCATCTCCGTTGAATTTTCCGCCGGTGTTCTGTGGTGGTCCATTTTTTTAATGTCATCCATTAGTTCGAAGAGAATTTGACGCTGCCTTTCCTCGTCGATGCCGGCAATACTCATACAGTTGGCTGCTTGCTTCAGGTAACAGTGAACGCAGTCTACAAAACACTTCATTTTACAGTTCCTCCGGTTTGTCTATCCATTTCACAGTGTAACACACTTGCTTGTTAATATTACTGAAATTCTGCCTTCTTAAATGAATCTCTATAAAAACTCGCGAGAATTTACCGTAGTGTAAAATTTTATCGAAATATGTCAAAAAATATTCTTGAACCCAATCTTACTTTATGGTAATATTTTCTTGTGGAAGTATAGAAGCCGCATTCCGTTTTTTGGGCATCAGGAGGCGGCAGAAACCAGTGATGCAACCGGCCACATTTTGATGTGGTCGGTTTTTCTATTTTTATATAACACATCTCATATCGAAAGGTGGTGATTTGAAAAATAGGATTTCCAGCACTTGGCACCTTGCTGCAATTACTTCTTTATCCTTAACCCTTATTTGGATAACCTTATTTACTTGACCCGTCTGAAGAGAGTGATAATTAAGAATTATTGAACATTTAGCTTTAGCCAATCGCAATATGGTGATTATGCGCAAGATGTTCGAAGCATTTACTCTCAACAAATAGTCCATATCTTATTATGAAAGGATGATTTTTATTCGTTCAATTGGAACAAAGATGATGGCCTTACTTATACTAATACTTTTGCCGTCATTTTTTGGTGTTACTTTTTATAACACAAACAAAGAAACGGAAAATATCAAGCAAATGCACCTGGCGAAAGCGAAAATACTGGCTCAAACCGGCGCGGCAACAATTAAGAAATTATTGGAAGACGCTATAGCAACTGATCAATTAACAATAGAGCAAATTCTCGATACCGATTACCGCGAGATACCTAACACAAACCCCAAGCGGTATAAAACAGCGTACGATGATTGGACAGACAAGAATATTCGAAGTGTTATTGAAGAATATCTTAAAGATCCTACTGTAGTATTTGCCATACCTGTAGATCGCAATGGTTACTTGCCTACGCATAACTTAAAGTACATTAAGGGAGATTTTGGTAATCCTGACAACCGTACCAAGCGTATTTTTGATGATCAAACAGGGATAAATGCAGCCCACAACACAGATCCTTACATATTACAGGAATATAAGCGAGATACCGGTGAAATTATGTGGGATGTATCAGCGCCGATTTATGTTCAGGGCAAACACTGGGGCGCGTTCCGGGTAGGTTATTCGATGGATAAAACATATAAGGATATCGCTGCTGCACGCACAAAGACTTTTGTTTGCAGTTTTCTTTATGCTCTGGTATTAATAATTGTTGCGCTGCTGGCGGCACGTTTGGTTACCCGGCCATTAAAAAAAGTGGAGGCGGCTGTTCAGTTATTAGCCGAAGGCAATCTGGTTGACGCTATGGTTGAGCACTCCAGCAAGGATGAATTTGGACGCATGGTTAATTCGTTTAACGCTATGCGCGAGGCCATGCATAAATCTGTAAAAAACCTGATTTCAGGCATTATGGACAAAAGTATAAATTTAAACTCGTCGGCACAACAACTCAACGCCAATGCTCAGCAAAATTCGGCGGCATCCAGTGAAACGGCTACTACTGTATGTGAAATTGCGGCTACGGTTGATCAGTTATCCAATAATACAAAGGATGTACTTACTGAAGCGCAACATGCGAACAATAAAGCAGGTGCTGGACAAAACATGCTGAACGAAATGAAAACACTTATGAAATCGATAGACACAATAGTGCAGGAAATTGTAGGTTCTATTAACAATCTGGCGATTAAGATCAACGGAATTACGCAAATATCTGAAACGATTACTCAGATTGCTACTCAGACCAACCTGTTGGCACTAAACGCGGCAATAGAAGCGGCCCGGGCCGGGGAAGCCGGTCATGGATTTGCTGTAGTATCGGGTGAAGTACGTAAACTAGCCGGGGAATCGGCTATGGCAGCAAAAGAAATCGTTACTTTAATCAACAGTATCGATCAGGAAACGGGTGCTTTAGTTCAGTCAGCCCAAAAAGGCGCTTTAGAGATAACGGAAAGTTCCCAGGTAGTTGTTAATACCGATCAGGTTTTAGAGGAAATAATCAAAATGGTAATGAAATTAAACAGCAGGATTGAAGCTATCCAGGAAGCCATAGCTCAGGTTAACGATGCTGTACAGAATGTGGCGGCAACCACCGAAGAACAAAGCGCAACAAACGAAGAAGTTTCAGCATCGGCTGAAAGTCTGAGAAATATGGCTTTTGAGTTGCAAGAGATGGTGCAGAAATTTAAGGTTTGACATAAAAACAAAAGACCGCCTTAATCCGGTTATTGAACATCCCATTCGTTGGGGACATTCCTCTGACCCCCAGAGCCAATCCAATCGGGGACATTCCTCCGACCCCAGAGCCAAGCTTTAAAGAGAGGTGTGTCCCCATTCCTTAGCAGAGAGGTGTGTCCCCTTTCCTTTATAGAAGTGGGGGATTCTGCCGGACATTCCGGCTTTCGCTATAAAACGTTCGGCCACTTGCACCATCTTCGGCAAATCCGCAACCGTTGTTTTGATAAGAGGAGGACATTTTTTTATCTCATCTTTAGATTAAACTCAGCAACCTGTCAACCCTGCGCTGGACCTCGCTGTATACTTCATCCTCGTCGATAGTCAGTACTTTTCTTCCCTCCATGACAACCTCGCCGTCGATAATGACGGTGTCCACATCGGCGGACTGGGAGGCGTACACCATGTGGGCCATCCAGTCATGCCTGGGATAAAAATGCGGGCGCCGGGTATCTACCAGTATAATGTCGGCTTTGTAACCCTTTTTAAGCAGACCCAGTTCGTCTCCCAGCCCCAGTACCTTCGCCCCGTTAGCGGTGGCCATGACCAGGGCCTCGAAAGAAGGTAGAGCCAGCGGGTCCATGGTGGACACCTTCTGCAATAGGGCGGCGCTGCGCATCTCCTCCAGCATATCCAGGTTGTTGTTGCTGGAAGCGCCGTCTGTGCCCAGACCTACCAAAGCGCCCGCCTTTAGCAGGGATGTTATCGGAGCTACACCGCTGGCCAGCTTCATATTGCTTTCCGGATTGTGGGCTATGCCAACCTTTTTCTCCGCCAAGATCTGTATATCCCTTTCATCCAGATGTACACAATGGGCAGCCAGTACGGGCAAATCAAAAAGGCCTATACTGTCCATCAACTGAATGGGGGTTGTTCCGTACTTTTCCTTGATTATATTAATCTCATCCCCGGTTTCGGCCAGGTGAATGTGAATACCCACCCCCATTTCCGTAGCCAATTCAATTACCCTCTTGAGGTAATCCGGTGGACAAGTGTAAGGAGCATGGGGACCAAGCCGCACCATTATCCTGCCGTTGGCCTGATGGCGCCACCTTTGCACGAAATCCCTGCTATATGCCATGGTCTTTTCAGATTCGGGGGAGGTGCCGATCATCCCCCTGGAAAGATCCGCCCTCATGCCGGATTTTTCCACTGCTTTGGCCACCGTATTCATGTGAAAGTACATGTCCGCGAAAGTGGTGGTTCCCGAGCGGATCATTTCCAGGCAGCACAGCATGGTGCCCCAGTATATATCTTCCCTTTCCATTTTAGCCTCAAAGGGCCAAATTTTTTCCTCCAGCCACTGCATCAGGGGCAAGTCGTCGGCGTAGCTGCGCAGCAGCGTCATGGCCGTATGGGTATGGCAGTTTACAAAGCCTGGCATGGCCAGCATGTATTTGCCATTGATAACCTTTTCCGGCTTAAATCCTCCCTGTGTGGTGCCTTGGCCCCCCACATGTACTATCCTCTGCCCATCAATAGCTATCTCACCGTCGGTAATAATGCTATCATGGGATTCCATGGTGATTACTGTAGCTCCCGAGATAAGTATTTTACTCATAAATAACCCCCTGACCTGTAAATTCCCCTCATATTTATCTCCCGTTTTTTGGCGGGGCGGGACAACCTTTCTGCCCGTAGTCCTCCAAAAAACTCTTTCTCAGTTCCTTTACTTCGACATCGGGCAAAACATGCGGGCTACCCGCCAGTTTGGACAATATATATATCTGGGCGGCTTTCTCCACAATTTGACACACCATCAGTGCTTCATCCAGGCTCCTGCCCACTCCCACTACGCCGTGATTGGCCAGTAAAACCGCATTTGAATGGCTGATTCCCTCAGCTGCCTTCAGAGCCATTTCCATGGTTCCCGCCCGGGCATAACCGGCCACCGGGACTCCGCTGCCCACCAGTTGTGCCATATCTTCAAGAATCGGGGGAATCGGCTCCCTGGCTACCGCCAGGGAACTGGCGTATATGCTGTGTGTATGCACGATGGCATCCACATCCGATCTTTTTTTATAAATTTCAAGATGCATCATATATTCTGACGAAGGACGCCGTTCTCCCTCCAGCACCTGGCCCTCTATATCCACCACCACAATATCTGCGATCCGAAGACAGGAATAGGGTATGCCGCTGGGGGTGATCACCATGAGGTTTTCCTTGCGCACTCGCTGAGATATATTCCCCCAGGTACCTACTACCAGTCCTGCGCTGGACATCCTGGTCCCGATTTTAAGTATTTGATCCTTGGCTTTCTCAGCAGCAACGGTAATCATATTTAATCCCCCGAAAATTTTTACGTTAGTTTTTAACACACTTTTTGGTTAACACGCTTATTCATGCTGCCAGGCGTTAATATAGCCGTACTGCTCATCGCTGAGGGAATCTATGGCTATACCAAGGGATTTAAGTTTCAGTTCCGCTACCCGGCGGTCTATATCCCCGGGAACATCGTAAACATGGCGCTCCATCTTCCCGGCGTTCTCCAGAATATAACGGGCCGATAGCGCCTGCAGGGCAAAGGACATATCCATTATTTCCGCCGGGTGACCGTCACCGGCAGCCAGGTTGACCAGCCTTCCCTCACCCAGCAGGTATATTTTCCGGCCATCGGGCAACACAAACTCTTCGATATCCTTCCGGACCACCCGTTTGCTCACCGACGCTGCTTGAAGCTCCGGCTTGTTTATTTCCACGTCAAAATGTCCGGCGTTGGCCAGGATAGCCCCACTTTTCATGCGGCGAAAATGGTGCATACGCAGAATATCCCTGCAGCCGGTCACCGTAATGAATACATCCCCCAAATAAGCCGCCTCGTTGCTGCTCATAACCTGATAGCCGTCCATATATGCCTCAATAGCCCTAACCGGGTCCACCTCACAGATAATCACCCTGGCGCCCAGTCCCTTCGCCTTCATGGCCACACCCCGGCCGCACCAGCCGTAGCCCATCACCACCACATTCTTGCCAGACACGATCAGGTTAGTGGTGCGCATGATGCCGGACCAAACGGATTCACCGGTACCGTAGCGGTTGTCAAAAAGATATTTGCACCGTGCATCGTTAACCGCCAACATAGGGAACAACAGTTTACCGGCTTTGTCCAGGGAGCGCAGGCGCATAACCCCGGTGGTGGTTTCCTCGCAGCCCCCCATAACCTCCTGGGCCTGCTCCTTCAGTTCAGTGTGCAACAGGTGCACCAAATCTCCACCGTCGTCAATCACTATACGGGGGTGGGTTTTCAGGGTATGAATTAAATGATCCTTGTATTCTTCATCATTTGCGTTATACCAGGCATATACGTTGATGCCCGTCGCAGCCAGGGCTGCGGCCACATCGTCCTGGGTAGAAAGCGGGTTGGAGCCGGTGATGGCAACCTCCGCGCCACCCGCCCGCATTACTTCCGCCAGGTAGGCTGTTTTAGCCTCCAGGTGAATGCTCAGGGCCACCCGCAGGCCGGCGAAAGGCTTGTTTTTTTCAAACTCGCTCCTGATCACGTTCAGCACCGGCATGTGCTCCCGCACCCAGTCTATTTTCAGCCGGCCCGAAGGAGCCAGATTAATATCCCTAACGATGTATTGTTCCATTTAATAAACATCTCCCTTCCGTATATGTTATTGCATCCATTACCATCTATATCATTTAAGTTTGCAAATGAGCAACATACAACTTATGCTATTCTGATTCACCTTTGTTTACAGCGGCACTTCTGTCGAAGTCGCCATGCGCAAGTCAAGAACCGTCCCTACTTGCTCTACTTGCTATACTACTTGCTATAAGTTGGGGGCCTGACCCCTAGCTCCGACAGGTTTTTTTCATAGGATGGGCGGACCAGTCCCCGGTCAGTGATGATGGCGGCTATAAGTCTGGCAGGAGTCACGTCGAAGGCGGGGTTCCACACCTTCACACCCTCAGGCGCCACCATTTGTCCGGCAAAATGGGTAACCTCCCCGGGATGGCGCTCCTCTATGGGAATATCCGAGCCTGAGGGAAGACTCAGATCTACGGTGGATAACGGAGCCGCTACGTAAAAGGGTATGCCGTGCTCTTTGGCCAGCACGGCCACGCCATAGGTGCCTATTTTATTGGCCGCGTCACCGTTGGCAGCAATTCTGTCCGCCCCCACAACCACCAGGTCCACCATGCCCCTAGCCATAAGATAACCGGCCATATTGTCGGTGATCAGTGTCACCGGTATGCCTTCCTGCACCAATTCCCAGGCCGTCAGCCTGGCGCCCTGCAAAAGAGGCCTGGTTTCGTCAGCATAGACGCTGATGTTTTTGCCGGCTTCGTGGGCGGCCCGGATCACCCCCAAAGCGGTACCGTAACCGGCGGTGGCCAGCGCTCCGGCGTTGCAGTGGGTAAGAATCCTGGCGCCCTGCGGAATCAGTTCCAGGGCGTATTTACCCATGGCCAGGTTTCCTTCAAAATCCTCATTAAATATGGTATGTGCCTCTTTGAGCATAATTTTCAGCAGTTCTTCAGGCTCCGCGGGCAATGAATTTTTAACCCTGTCCAAAACCCTGTTCAGCGCCCAGGTGAGATTTACTGCTGTGGGACGCGTGGCTGCCAGATCCCCGGCCACCCGCTCCACCCCTGCAATAAATTCTGCAGTATTTCCCGCTTCCAGCCCCATGGCCCCTAAAACCAGCCCGTAAGCAGCAGCGGCCCCGATGGCCGGGGCTCCCCTTACCGACAGTCTTTTTATGGCTTCCGCCACGATGTTGTAGTCATTACAACAAATATACACTGCCGCCCCGGGCAGTTTTGTCTGATCCAGCAAATGAAGCTCCCCGTCCAGCCAGCGCATGGTATCCAAAAGTCACAACCTCCCGTAACTACTCTATGATACTTTTTCATTTACAGTAAATTATTTGGTAGCCGCTACAGGCTCCTGCAGTGCCTGCTGGCAAAGGCAGGTCCTGTCCTCGTCCAGCATGGAAACCGTTTGCATAATCAGCTTTCTCAAATTGTCGGCGTTTTCATTCATAATCTCCACCACTTCCTGGTGAGATAGCTTGGTGGGTGATATTCCGGCAGCAAAATTAGTAACCATGGCGATGGTGGCGTAACACATTTCCGCCTCCCGGGCCAGCACCACCTCGGGGACACTGGTCATGCCCACCAGATCCCCGCCCAGTTGCCTGAACATTTTTATTTCCGCCGGAGTTTCAAACCTGGGTCCCTCCGCGCACACGTAGGTCCCTCCCTGGTGATGCTCTAATCCCAGTTCCCCGGCGGCAGCCGCCAGCAACTGCCGTAATTCTGGGCAGTAAGGATCAGTCATGTCCAGATGCACCACACCCTCTTCCACGAAGGTTGATGCCCTGGCTTTAGTGAAATCCAGAAACTGATCCATAAAAACGAATTGTTTCGGCTTCATGTCGGGATTCAGGGACCCCACTGCGGCAGTGGCAAATATGCTTTTTACTCCCAATTTTTTCAGGGCGGCTATATTGCCCCGGTAATTGACCAGGTGCGGCGGCACCGAATGATCCTCCCCGTGCCTGGCCATAAAAGCAATTTCTTTGCCCTGGTAGCTTCCTATCTTAACCCTGGCCTTGCCGAACCTGGTTTCAATTTTCTGTTCCCGAATATCGGTGAGCATGCTGGGATCGTAAACACCGGTTCCCCCTATGATGGCTATTTTTACAGTCATAATTGCTCTTCCTCCCGAAAGTTCTTATCTATATCATGGTATGTAACCCTACCATGTATTCGCTCTTTTTCCAGCCTTTCCTCTTAAAAAAAGGAAAATTATTGGATTGTTAAGGTTTTTAAAAGGACATAAAGAAAACCTCAACGCATACAACGCTGAGGCTTTCTTTAATACTTGACCGTGGACTTACTGTCTCATTTGCCCCTGAAAACCGGGATTGTACTGCTCGTTCCCGGTTAACCCGGCCGCTGTCCCGGTATAGGCGCCCTGCGTGGTACCGGGGGTTGTACCAGTCTGCTGGTACATGTTGGTGACGGTGTTTTGAGTACGGTGCTGCATGGTGGGAACCTGATACATGCCTTTTTGGTTCATAAAGGTAAATACTTCATAAGCCTGCTCAGCGCAGGACACGGCACCCTGCATTACTATATGCCTGAGTTGAGCATCGGCGCACTCCAGCGCAACCCTCATCTTGGCCGTTGAGCCGCATTTTAGTTGTCCCAGCATGGCCGAGGCCACATCCCGGTCGGTTAACCTCCGGCTTTGCTCGTGGGGTGCGGATGGAGAAGGATTGCGCAAGCCATATTTTATAGAGGTGTTGCTTCTACTGTGATATACATCCGGTGTAACACCGCGATGATTTGACAGGTAGGAGACCATATCATTGTATTCTTTCTCCATAAAATTAACCTGTCTGTCAATTATTTGTGCCAATTGCTGATCCGTGACATGCTGGCGGTAAAGGCTGAAGGTGTTGATACCATCCATTGTGTTGGTTAATACTTCATGGGCTTCCATGAGTTCATGTGCACCGAATTCATTGTTCAAAATAATCGCCTCCTTGGAATTTTTTAATAATATTCCCGGAGGCTGAACATATTATGTGCACCCAATAACTGTTAAATTTTATAATACACTATTCATATTCCGCACCGCACACATTTTACCGCACATGGTACAGGAATCCTCAAGCTCCGGCTTGGACTCTTCGCGGTAGCGCATGAACTTTTCCGGATCTATGGCCAGTTCGCACATTTTACCCCAGTCCAGCTTCCTTCTGGCCTCGCTCATTTTGTCGTCCCATTCCCGGGCACCGGGAATCCCCTTGGCAATGTCCGCGGCATGGGCAGCTATGCGAGCTGCAATCAAACCTTCCCTCATGTCGTCAGCAGTGGGCAGGCGCAGGTGTTCCGCCGGCGTCACATAGCACAGAAAATCAGCCCCCGACGCCCCGGCCAGGGCGCCGCCAATGGCGCTGGTAATGTGGTCATAACCCGGGGCAATATCGGTTACCAGTGGGCCCAGCACGTAAAATGGCGCGCCATGACACAGTTTCTTCTCCAGCAGCATATTGGGTGCGATCTCGTTTAAAGCCATATGCCCCGGGCCCTCAATCATGACCTGTACGTCTCTTTCCCAGGCTCTCAGAGTTAATTCGCCCAGCACAATAAGTTCCTGGATCTGCGAAGCGTCGGTGGCATCTGCAAGGCAGCCGGGCCGGCAGGCGTCTCCCAGGCTGATGGTCACGTCATAACGGCGGCAGATATCCAACAGCCGGTCATAATACTGGTAAAAGGGATTTTCCTGCTGGTTGTGTACCATCCAGGCAAAGAGCAGTGCCCCTCCTCTGGATACAATATTGGTCAGACGAGGATTTTTCCTAAATCTGGCAGCTGTTTCGCGGTTAATGCCGGCGTGAATGGTCATAAAATCCACACCGTCCTGAGCGTGTTTTTCCACCACTCCGAAAAAATCTTCTACACTAATTTCTTTTAAATCTTTATCATAAAAGCCGGTGGCATCATAAACCGGAACGGTTCCCACCGCCAGCGGGCACATCTCGATAAGCTTACGCCTGAACTCCTCCGTTTTGCCAAAGCAGCTCAAATCCATTACGGCATCGCCCTTAAGCTCAACGGCCAGGCGTACTTTTTCCAGCTCCATCTCCGTGTCGCAGCAATCCTTGGAAACACCCAGATTAACGTTAACCTTAGTTTTCAGACCCTGTCCTATACCGCACGGGTCCAGGGATTTATGGTTTATATTGGCTGGGATGGCCACCCTGCCAGCCGCCACGGCTTCCCGCAGTTGTTCCACATCAATATTTTCTTTTCCGGCCACGGCCTTCATTTCCGCTGTAATCAATCCCTTGCGAGCTGCTTCCATCTGTGTGCTGTAATCCATATTTATCCTCCTAAACATATTCATTCCTCATATTAAGGTAAGGGGACACACCTTCTGTGTTATCTTAATACCTTTATTTTTCAACTATTTCACGAAGGAATGTCCCCAACTTATGTAAGGAGACACACCTTCTGTGTTATCTTAATACCTTATTTTTTAACTGTTTCACGAAGGAATGTCCCCAACTTATACCAGTGGTTTACCGGGCCGTGCCCCCCGCCCAGCGGAACTGCTGTCCTAATTGCCCCGTTAATAAAGGCTGACGCCCTCCGAACAGCATCCGGTACGCTCATACCCTGAGCCAGCCCGGCGGTGATAGCAGCGGATAGGGTGCAGCCGGTGCCGTGGGTACTGGTGGTAGCTATTCTAGGGTTGCTTATTTCTTCATAAATACTGCCGTCCGAAAGCAAATCCGTAACTAATGATTCACCGCCGCTGAATTGTCTGTGGCCGCCTTTGAGCAGCACCCAGTGCGTTCCCATATCTAAAATACGGCGGGCAGCCTCTTTCAGATCATTTATTGTCTTAATTCTAATACCCGACAGTATTTCTGCCTCGTAAAGGTTTGGGGTGGCCACCAGGCTTAGCGGCAGCATTTTTTTTATATAAGATTCAATGGCGTCTTCATGAAGTAGTTTGTGGCCGCTGGTGGAAACCATCACCGGGTCCACCACCAGCTTTGCTATAGCATGATATTTTATCCTGTCCGCCACGGCCTCTATTATTGCGCTGGTGCCCAGCATGCCGGTTTTGGCCGCATCCAATCCTATATCCCCGGCCACCGCGTCTATCTGGGCGGCAACGATAGCAGGCGAAAGCATTAAAACGTCACTGACCCCCAGGGTATTCTGAACTGTTATGGCAGCAATGGCAGAAGTTCCGTAAACTTCATAATTCATGAATATTTTTAAATCAGCCTGTATCCCGGCGCCGCCACCGGAATCGGAACCGGCCACGGTCATGGCCCGGGGGAGTTTATTAGCGTCCATTTTTATCTGTCCTCTACAAAATGATTATACGCTGAAGACGTAAGCGAAACCGATTCTTCCGGGGACATAACCAGTTTTCTCCCCTGTTTTTCTTCTACAATACACCCGATGACCGCAACAGGTCCAAGTCTACCAGCCGCGAAAACATCGATAACTCTTTGGGCCTCACCGGCAGGAACAGTAAAAAGCAACTGGTAATCCTCCCCCCCATACAACGCCCAGTCCAGAGCGTTTTTCCCCGCCAGCCCGGCTACCCGGGCAACAGTATCGCTCAAGGGAATTTTATCGGCGTATATTTCCGCCCCCACACCGCTCCGGTCACAAATATGGTTGATCTCACCGGCAATGCCATCGCTAATATCTATCATTGATGTTACGCAATTCATTTGCACCAGTGTCGCAGACTGTTTCAGTGCCGGTTCCGGTGTCAGGTGGGCAGCTAGCAGCCACTCCTGATCTTCCAGGGAAAGGTTACCGGTCCACTTCCCGGGATTCAGCAAAAGCTCCAGGCCCGCCGCAGAGGCGCCCGGTGTGCCGGTAACCATCACTGCGTCACCCGGGCGGGCCCCACTTCTTAAAACTGACCCGGTTGGACCTGTTTCCCCCAGCAAAGTGACGTCAATGGTAAAAACCGGGGACTTCACCGTATCCCCTCCTACCAGATTCACAGTATAGCGCGAAAGTATGCTTTTCATGCCCAGGTATAATTCCTCAATCTCTTCCACGGCCATGTTGCCGGGTATGGCCAGGGAAACCAGCGCATGGCGGGGTTTACCGCCCATGGCTGCAATATCACTAAGACTAGCCGCTATGGATTTATAGCCCAGCTGGTACATGGTTATCTTGCCAGTTAAAAAATGCACCCCTTCCACCAGCATATCACTGGTTACCAGCAATTGGCCCTTACCCGGCTGCAACACCGCCGCATCGTCCCCAATGCCCTCGACAATGGTAGAAAAATCGTTAACACACCCGGCAGCCAGCTTTTTGATAAGACCGAATTCGCCAACATCAGAAAGCTTCAGAAAGAACACCTACTCTACTTCGTATATATTTCGCCTCTTCACTTCAGCCAGCAATTCAGAGGCCGCCCTGACCACATCCGGGGCGGAAACCACGGCAGACACCACCGCCACCCCTGCTGCACCTGCCGCTATGACCTGCCGGGCATTTTTTATGTTAATGCCTCCTATACCCACCACGGGTATGCTTGCCGAGCGGCAGACAGCCTCAAGACCTTGCAGACCCATGGACTGCGCATCTGTTTTGGTGGGAGTGGAAAAAACTGCACTGGCGCCTAAATAGTCCGCACCACCTTCCTCCGCCCTCAAGGCCTCCTCCACATTACCCACCGACACGCCGATTATTTTTTCCGGACCCAGTATATCCCTGGCCACCGTCAGGGGCATATCCTCCTGTCCAAGATGCACCCCATCGGCATTCACCGCCAGTACCACATCCACCCGGTCATTAATAATGAAAATTGCTCTGCCGGCCAGTACCTGCCTGATCGCCCCGGCTTTTTGCAGCAGTGTAAGGGTACCGGCATGCTTGTCCCTGAGTTGGATTACCCCCGCTCCGCCAGCTGCGGCCATAGCAGCAATCTGGTACTCCGGCCTGCCCAGGGAAAGTTTGTCATCGGTGACCACGTAAAGTTGCAAATAATCAGCCAATCTGTCCTTATAATCTGCGGTATTCATTAAACTCCCCTAATCCACATGCCCCTGTGGGGCATACTCTATGAGTGGAAGTCTATTTTCCATTCTTGACATCAGTATTACTCCTTTTTCAGTCTGGCAGCAGATATTATTTTATCCGGCGACAGGACATAAACCTGATCAAACAACGCCATCTTGTAACTGCCAGGTAGCGGCGGACTAAACCGGGCGGCCTCCTCCCCGGCTATACCGAAAGCTACCAGTGCTCCGGCAGCGGCAGTTAAAGGATCGCTGCATACAGCGGCAAACGCGCCAGTGATGGCCGTACACATGCAGCCTGTACCGGTTAGTTCGCCCATCATGGAATGGCCGTTTTCTATCAGCACGGTGCGGGCACCGTCAGAAACAGCATCTATTTTGCCGCTTACGGCCACGGTAAGGCCGAATTTTTCAGCAGCACTCCTGACAATCAGAGCGGGATTATTGGCCACACCTGCAGCGTCTACACCTTTAACCACTGCTTCCATACCAACCAGTATGGAAACTTCTGCGGCATTTCCTCTTAAAATGGTCACCTTCACCTGATCCAGAATACGCAAAGTGCTTTCTGTCCTTAAAATGGTAGCTCCCGCCCCCACAGGATCAAGCACTACCGGAACGCCCAACTGGTTGGCTTTCTTCCCGGCCATAATCATACTATCCACAAGTGCGGGAGTCAGGGTGCCGATATTCAGCACCAGAGCTCCGGCCAGGGACACCATCTCCTCCACTTCCTCCCGGGCATAGGCCATTACCGGGGATGCCCCAATATGCAATAATATATTAGCAGTGTCATTCATTACCACCATGTTGGTTATATTGTGTACCAGCGGTTTCTTTTCTTTTATAGTACCCAAAACATGAGCAATATCCTGAATCAGTTTTGCTGCATCCAATATAATCACTTCCTTAAACATTTTAAATATAATTCCATTATTTTTAATCACTATAAGTATAATTACCTGATATCGCTTATTGAAATCAGTCAGCCAGTGCCGGGCAAAATTATAGGCCGCAATCACCAAGGGATTACGGCCATAAATAGCTGTCACCACATCCCTCCGCTGGTATTATCCAGTACCTTGCAATATTTTGCAGGCAGCACCACAGGCGCTCAGGTTAAAGGGTCTGCGGGATTAACCCGCACTCTCAGCCCCGTTGCCGGGACTCCCCTTGTGTCCAATATTAAATTCTATATATACTATATACTGATATGAATAAAACAACAATAAGAAAATCAGGAAAATCAGGAAAAAATCAGATAAAACAGGAAAAAAATCAGTTAAACAGCGCCTTTACGTAATCACCTGCGTCATATGAGCGCAGATCATCTATGCCTTCCCCAATGCCGATAAACTTAACCGGGATGTCAAGCTCCTTCCTAATGCCAATGACCACTCCGCCCTTGGCCGTGCCATCCAATTTAGTTAGAACTATGCCCGTCACACCGGTGGCCTCCCCGAAAAGTTTAGCCTGGCTGATAGCATTCTGACCGGTGGTGGAATCCAGCACCAGCAATACTTCATGTGGTGCACCTGGAACTTCCCGGGACATCACCCTGCCCACCTTTTTCAGCTCATCCATGAGATTGCTTTTAGTATGCAGACGGCCTGCGGTATCGATAATCAGGACGTCAATTTTCCTGGCCCTGGCGGCCTGCAAGGCGTCAAAGGCCACTGCGGCAGGATCCGAACCTTCATGGTGTTTGATTATATCCACCCCGGTACGGTTAGCCCATATTTCCAACTGATCGATGGCTGCCGCGCGGAAAGTATCCCCTGCCGCCAGCAACACCTTCTGGCCGTTCTCTTTAAAATAGTGGGCCAACTTGCCGATGGTAGTTGTTTTGCCTACTCCGTTAACGCCTACCACCAGTATAACGGTGGGCGGGCCGCCCCAATTCACAGCATAAGTTTCCTCACCCATGATACCGGCAATAAGTTCCTGCAACAGGGGTTTTAACTGTTCAGGATCACCAACCTTCCGCTCCTTAACCAGTTTGCGCAGGTCCTCCACCAGATCCAGCGCCGTGTCGGCCCCCACATCGGCCTGGATTAATATTTCCTCCAGTTCGTCATAGAGCTCCTGATCTATAGCCTTGCGACCGGTAACCAGACTCTCTATTTTTTCCACGAAACCTTGCCTGGTTTTGGTTAATGATTCCTTCAGTTTACTGAATAAACCCATCCGCCTGGTTACCTCCGTTTATAGCAACTCCTATTTTCTGCAATGCTATCCTGGCCGCCTGTTGCTCCGCCTCTTTTTTGGAATGGCCCGTACCGCGGCCCATTTCCTGCCCCATGTAAATCACGCCTGCGGTAAAAATTTTATCGTGATCGGGACCCTCTTCCCTGAGTATAACGTAATTAACGGACTCACCGGATTTCTTCTGGAGCAGCTCCTGAAGCTCGGTTTTAAAATCCCTGTCCAGATGTCCCTTTATAATATCTTCGATCAGTGGCTGAATATACTTGAGCAGAAACCGCCTGGCTTCCTCTAATCCCCTGTCCAGATAAACAGCCCCCAGCAGCGACTCAAAGGAATCCGCCAGTATGGAAGGTCTCTCCCTTCCCCCGGAGCGCTCCTCACCCCTGCCCATATAAAGGCAGCGGCCCAGATGCAGTTGCCGGGCGAGCTTGGCCAGGGCTGGCTCGCAAACAGCCGAAGCTCTCATTTTGGTCAGATAGCCTTCGGTTTTTTCCGGAAACAGGCAGTAAAGATATTCGCTGACCAGCAGTTCAAGCACTGCATCCCCCAGAAACTCCAGCCGCTGATTATTCAGCAGTTTGTCCTTGTTCTCATAGGAGTAAGAGCTGTGTGTCATGGCCAGGTGCAGCAAGCCTTCATCATGCCAGCTGATACTCAGTGTCTCTTTTAATCTATTTATTTCCACTTCATTCTTTCTCATGGTCATTGCCGTTCCTGCTAACCCTCAAATTTTTTAAAGACCAGAGACGCGTTGTGCCCGCCAAAACCGAAGGAATTAGACAGAGCCACGTCAACCCGCGCTGCCCTTGCTTCATTGGGCACATAGTCAAGATCGCAGTCCGGGTCGGGGTTTTCCAGGTTTATGGTGGGCGGAATAAGGCTGTTCCTTATAGTCAGGATACTGATAACCGCCTCAAGCCCCCCGGCAGCGCCCAGCAGGTGGCCGGTCATGGATTTGGTGGAACTTATCGCTATTTTATATGCACTGTCACCGAACACCTGTTTAATTGCCGATGTCTCCTGTTTGTCCCCCGGTGGTGTCGAGGTACCGTGGGCATTTATATAATCCACAGCTGCGGGCTCCAACCCGGCATCCTGCAGGGCCATGCTCATTGATGCCGCTGCTCCCTTACCTTCCGGTTCCGGTGCGACTATGTGGTAGGCATCGCAGCTGACACCGTAGCCCACCATTTCGGCATATATCCTGGCGCCCCTCTTGATGGCGTGCTCCAGTGTCTCCACTATCAGTATAGCCGAGCCCTCCCCAATTATGAAACCGTCCCGTCCGGCGTCAAAGGGTCTGCTCGCCTTTTCCGGCTCTTCGTTGCGGGTAGTCATAGCCTTCATGGAGCAGAAACCGGCAACTGCCATGGGAGTAATGGGGGACTCTGTGCCGCCGCAAATCATTACCTCCGCCTGTCCCCGCTGCAACAGCCTGAAGGCGTCGCCCACGGCATTATTACTGGAGGCGCAGGCGCTGGTGGTGGTAACATTGCAGCCCTTCAGGCCGTAGCTGATAGCTATGGAAGCCGCAGCCATGTTGGATATCATCATTGGTATGAACAATGGGCTGACCCTGCTGGGGCCCTTATTCAGCAAAACCTTATACTGCTCCTCAAAGGTTTCAATACCCCCCACTCCGGAACCAAGTATTACCCCTGCCATATCCTTATTGATCTGCTGAAGATCGATACCTGCGTCATCAACTGCCATTTTCGCTGCAGCTATGGCAAACTGAGTAAAGCGGTCCATGCGGCGGGCTTCTTTTTTGTCGATATAAGCTGCCGGATCAAAATTATTAACTTCTGCGGCTATTCTGGTAGTATATCCCTCGGGATTAAATCTGGTTATGGGACCAACCCCGGAAACTCCGGAGGTAATGGCGTTCCAAAAGGTTTCCAGCCCGGTTCCCACCGGCGATAATACTCCCATACCGGTTATCACAACCCGGTTATACAAGAAAACACCTCCATCATCTGGTTTATTTCCTGCTGATACCACATAAACGTCTTAATGGTCACACATATATTATCTACACACACGTCAACGCTATAAATGCTTATATAATCGTCTCCGGGTGATAATTATTCCTTATTTCAAAAAAAGGGGCTGCCGCCCCTCAGGACTATCGGTCCTTCACCATGGCTACGCTAACCTTTATAATAATTTCCTATCTCTCAAAAAAGCCCCGCCAGCGCGGGACTTTAGATTGGTCTATTAATGCTCCTGTATATAACGGACCGCTTCGCCCACAGTACGGATTTTCTCAGCATCCTCGTCGGGGATAACAATATCAAATTCTTCCTCCAGGGCCATTACCAATTCCACTATATCCAGTGAATCGGCTCCCAAATCCTCAATGAAAGATGATTCCATGGTTACTTCGCCTTCATCTACCCCCAGCTGCTCAGCTATAATGCCTTTTATTTTTTCAAATGCCGACACTTTTTCACCCCCTTATTTGATGATTTTAAATTAATTATGATTCAAATTGCCATACCACCATCAACCATAATAACCTGTCCGGTTAAGTATGCAGCTTGATCCGAGGCCAGAAACACTACCAATGAGGCAACCTCGTCGGCCAATCCGAATCGTCCCAGGGGAATTTCCGATTTCATCTTTACCTTGACATCCTCAGGCAGGGTATCAGTCATTTCCGTTACTATAAACCCCGGGGCCACGGCATTCACGGTGATGCTGCGGGAACCCAGCTCCCGGGCAGCGGATTTGGTGAGCCCGATGAGCCCGGCCTTACTGGCCGCATAATTGGCCTGGCCGGCGTTACCCGTCAGCCCCACCACCGAGGTGATGTTAATGATGCGCCCCCATTTAGCCTTCAACATCGGCCGGGTAACCGCCTTTATGCAGTTAAAAGCTCCCTTGAGGTTGACTGCCAAAACACTGTCCCAGTCTTCGTCCTTGATGCGGGGAATCAGGTTATCCCTGGTCACCCCGGCGTTATTCACCAATATATCCACCCTGCCGAACTCACTCTGGGCAGCCTTGACCATTTCCGCAACCTGTCCGAAATCCGCAACATCCGCCTGGTAAACCAGTGCTTTTCTGCCCATTTCCCGGATGGAGGCGGCCACCGCCTCAGCAGCTTCCTCCCTGCCGGCGAAATTAACCAGTACATCAGCGCCCGCTTCCGCCAGGGCCAGGGCTATGGAACGCCCTATACCCCTGGAAGCTCCAGTAACTATTGCCGCCCTTCCGCCTGCTAACATTTTAGCCAACCTCCCTGACCGACGCAAGAACTTTTTCCAGGGATGCTGCGTCTTCTACATTCAGCGTGTCCGAACTGCGGCTAATTTTTTTGATCAATCCGCCCAGCACCCTGCCCGGCCCCACCTCCACGAATACCTGTACGCCTTTATTAATCATAAATTCCATACACTCCTGCCACCTGACAGGGCTGTATACCTGCTCCACCAACAGCCTGCCGACATCCCCGGGGCTGCCGTGGTAACGGGCGGTAACATTGGAAACCACCGGCACAGCCGGTTCTTTTATGTTTATGCAGCCCAGCGCCTCCCCAAGCTTTTCCCCGGCCTGTCTCATCAGGCTGGAATGAAATGGTGCGCTTACCGGCAAGGGGATTACTTTTTTGGCCCCGGCTGCCCTGGCCAGTTCGGCTGCCTTCTGCAATCCCGCATGAATACCTGCTATAACCACCTGGCCGGGGGAATTCAGGTTAACTGCCTCCACCACACCGGCTTCCGATGCCCGGTGGCATATTTCCGCAACCGCTCCAACATCCAGCCCCAGCACTGCGGACATTCCTCCCTCACCCAGAGGCACCGCCTCTTGCATTAGCCGGCCCCGAAGTCTTACCAGGGATACCGCATCCTCAAAAGCAATGGCTTCCGCCGCCACCAGAGCCGAATATTCACCAAGGCTGTGGCCCGCCGCCGCTTCATAATGCACTCCTTCCTGCCGCAACACCGCTGCGGCTGCAGTGCTTACGGTTAGAATGGCCGGCTGGGCGTTAGCAGTTTTCTTTAATTCGTCCTCCGGGCCGTTGAAACAAAGTTCGCTCAGTCTGAAGCCAAGAACGCTGTCAGCCCGTTCGAATATTTCTCTGGCTACCTGATAATTATCGAATAAATCCCTGCCCATGCCCGCATACTGTGATCCCTGGCCGGGAAACACGAATGCTCTTTTCATCGCGCCACCGCCATTTCCGATACATCATGCAATATTTTACCTGCCTCTTGCACCACTTCCCGGATAATCTCCCTGGCCGGCTTAATTTCCTTTACCATGGCCGCTACCTGGCCGGCCATCACGGAGCCCATTTCCACATCCCCGTCCACCATGGCGGCCCAGAGCTTTCCAGTTCCAAGTCTTTCAATTTCTTCGGCCGGGACGCATTTACTCTCCATTTCTTCAAAAAGGCGTGACAATTTATTTTTCAGCACCCTGACCGGGTGCCCGGTGGACCGGCCCGTAACAATGGTATCCCTGTCCCTGGCTTTAATCACCATTTCTTTGACCCGCTGTGGTATCACGCACTCGGAAGCGCACATGAAACGAGTGCCCATCTGCACCCCTGCCGCTCCCAGAACCAGGGCCGCTGCAAGTCCCCGCCCGTCGTAAATGCCGCCGGCCGCGATTACCGGCACATCTACGGCATCGACAATTTGCGGTACCAGGGCCATGGTGGTGAGTTCACCCACGTGGCCGCCGCTCTCCATACCTTCGGCTATGAGGGCGTCAACCCCGGAGCGGATCAGCCTTTTGGCCAGAGCCACCGACGATACCACAGGGATAACCCTGGTGCCGGTTTCTTTCAGCCCGGGCACGTATTTGCCGGGATTTCCGGCACCGGTGGTTACCACTGCCACCCTTTCCTGCCTGATAACCTCCATTATTTCATCTAAATTGGGACAAAGCAGCATTACATTAACCCCGAAGGGCTTTGAGGTTAAATACTTTGCCCTGCGCACCTGATCCCTCACCCACTCAGCCGACGCCTGGCCGGCACCGATTATGCCCAGTCCACCTGCCTCACTGACGGCCGCAGCCAGTTCCGCTGTAGAAACCCTGGCCATACCGCCCTGCAACACGGGATATTCAATCTGCAGTAAATCACAAATTTCCGTCCGGATAATAAGTACCACGCCTCCTTTCAAGCCTCTCAGATGTTATTTATTAACAAACCAGCGCATTACCGCCGCCGCCCAGGTCAGACCGGCGCCGAAAGCAACCAGCACAATATTATCACCATCTTTTATCCTGCCTTCCCGCACCGCTTCATACAGGGCCAGGGGCACCGAAGCGGTAGAGGTATTGCCGTAGCGGTCCACGTTTATTTGCACATTATCCAGGGAAATACCCAGCCTTTTGGTGGCGGCTTCGATTATTCTGATATTGGCCTGGTGGGGAATCAGGAAATTAACATCCTCTTTTTTCAGGCCCGCCGCCGCCAGCGCCTCCAGGGTTCCGTCTTCGATGGCCTTAACGGCAAATTTAAACACTTCCCGCCCGTTCATATGTAAGAAATGCAATTTTTTATCTACTGTTTCGCTGGTGGCCGGCAGGCGCGAGCCTCCAGCCGGCAAGTCTAATAATGGACCTCCGGAGCCGTCGGACCCAAGCATAGAAGAAAGAATACCCCTGCCCGCCGGCGCCGGCCCCAGTACTACCGCTCCGGCACCGTCGCCAAACAGCACGCAGGTATTGCGGTCTTCCCAGTTTGTAATCCTGGACAACGTTTCGGCGCCCACCACCAAAACATGCTTGCAGGCCCCGGCGGATATAAATTGCGTCCCTACGGACAGGGCATAGATAAAACCGGTGCAGCCGGCCAGTAGGTCAAAGGCCCCTGCCTTACGTGCCCCAAGTTTGTCCTGAACCAAACAGGCCGTGGCTGGAAACAACGTATCCGGTGTATTGGTAGCTACTATTATTAAATCGATATCATCCGGTTTTAAGCCGGCATCCGCCAGTGCATTGCGGGCCGCCTGCAGGGCCAGATCCGATGTCGCCTCTTCCGGAGCCGCTATATGCCGTTCCCGTATGCCGCTCCTGGAGCGAATCCACTCATCATTTGTGTCCACCATTTTTTCGAGATCGTCATTGGTCAGTACTTTTTCCGGAACATAAACACCTATGCCCAGTATTCCCGCTCTATTTTGTTCCGTCATTGGCATACCCCTCTTTCTCCTGCTGCTCACCACTACTCTTTTCAATACTGCTGCGGATGGCCGTCACCAGCCCGGTTTGCACCGAGTCCGCTGCTACCCGGACAGCGTTCCTGATGGCCTGGGCAGAGGAACTGCCATGACAGATTATAGTCACTCCGTTTACTCCCAGCAGCGGCGCGCCGCCGTATTCGGCGTAATCCAGCCGGCGTCGCAATTCCTTCAAAGCCGGCAGGGTAAGTACCGTTCCCATCTTGCTCAGCCAGTGCCTGGTAAGTTCCTCCCTCATCATGGCCATAAGGGCCATGGCCAGACCTTCCCCGGCCTTTAGTATGACATTGCCCACAAAGCCGTCGCAAACCACTACATCGGCGGATCCCTGAAATATATCCCGCCCCTCAACATTTCCCACAAAATTAATATCTGCGCTTTTTAAAAGAGGAAAGGATGACAGCGTTAGTTCGTTGCCCTTGTTATCCTCTTCACCGATACTCAGCAGCCCCACCCGGGGGTTTTTAATACCCAGTATTTTTTCCGCATACAAGGAGCCCATAATGGCAAACTGCATCAGGTTCTGTGGCCGGCAGTCTATATTTGCCCCCACATCCAGTAAAACCGTACCACCCCGCCTGCTGGGCAACACGGTGGCGATGGCGGGCCGATCTATCCCTTTGACCCTGCCAAGCCCCAGCAGGGAAGCCGCCATGGCAGCACCGGTGCTGCCTGCGGAAACCACCGCCCCGGCCGCTCCTTCCTTGACCAGACGCACTGCCTTTACAATGGATGAATCCTTTTTCTTTCTTACCGCCACCGCCGGAGCATCATCCATGGCAATCTTCTCGGTGGCGTGTATAATCTCAATTGTCTTCCTCAGGGGGATATCCGCCATAGCCTGTTCAATAGCTTCCCGGTCACCCACCAGTATTATCTCAGTACCAAAATCCCGAACTGCCTCCAAGGCACCCCGGACCACTTCTCCCGGGGCATAGTCGCCACCCATAGCGTCAACGGCAACCTTCATCGGCGCCAGACCTCCTCCTCTATGGCAAAAACAAGAAATTTTCCCTGAAACACTATTTCGTCCCTTACTTTCGAGGAAACCCTTACCATATATTTATTGCCTTTTTTGCGACTGATAAAAGCCCTGGCCACAACTTTTTCGCCACTGAAGACTGGCCTTTTGTAACTAATCTTGGCCGTTCCGGTCAGGGCAACCTCGGTATCTATCAATGCCACAGCCAGAGTATTGGCCTGGGCATACAACAGCTGTCCCCTGGCCACTTCGGATTTACTCAACAACATGTCCCTGCCCACTGTTAGGACGGAAATACCTTCCCGCCCGACTTCCAGAGCCACCAGTTCTCCCACGAATTCGTCACTGCTCAGAGAGCGTACCTGGCCGTACACTTCCCGGGCTACTTTTTTCAGCCTGATCCTCAGTTCCGGAATGTTCATTTCGGCACGGTCCAGACGAATTGTCTGGATGCTCACACCCAGTATATGGGCAAGATCATCATCAGTCAGAAAAGGGTTGCCGTTGATATATTTAGAAAGAATATCATGGCGCTCAGCCTTGCACAGGGCCTCCCTGGACATAAGCTTCTCCTTGATACGACAAATTTAGTACCAGGTACTAAATATTATTATAGGTTAGCTGGTAAAAAAAAGCAACTGCGCCATTGAAAATTTGTATATAAAAAAACCCGCGCTGCCTGTTAGCACCGTGGGCTTTTAGGGTTATTTGCTTTTCATTTGGATTACTTCCTTGTTTTTATAATATCCGCATTCTGCACACACATGGTGTGGAACAGTTAACGCGCGGCACTGGGGGCAGTTGATCAGGCCGGGGGCCTCGGCTTTGTAGCTTGCTGCCCTGCGCTGTCTGCCTCTTTGTTTGGAAGATCTCCTCTTGGGAACACCCATTTAATACACCCCCTTCACCCATAAAACTTTATATTTTTATCAATCTTTTGGCAATAACTTTTTCAGCATTTCAAGCCTTGGGTCTATAGTTTCCGGAGCGCAATCACAGTTTTCCCGGTTTCTGTTCCTGCCACAAGTAGGGCAAAGACCCTTACAGTCCTGACGGCATACAACCCGCATGGGCAAAGCTACGAAAATAGATTTTATTACCTCGGGGGTCAAATCCAGTTTATCGCCGTTATAAGGTGTATAAAACTCTCCCGGCTCTATCCCTTCCCGACCTTCATTATAATATGTCTCAGAAAATTCGGCCTGTACAGGAAATGTAAAGGAATCCAGACAGTTCCCGCAAGCCAGTCTCAGTTTTGCACTAATATCACCCTCAACGACAATGGTGTTGTTGACATTAGTTAAAACCAGATCCAATTTAACCGGACCATCAAATTCAATTTTTTCTACTTCCGACAGAACCGGCGGCATATCAACAGCGATGTTGAGCTTTTTGATCTCGCCGGAATTATTCTTCAGTCTGGAAACATCAATTTCAATCAATTCAATACACCCCGTCATATCACAAAAAACATTATATAGAAAATATGAGCCTTCTGTCAAGGTTTCCCTTTGATAGTCATTTCCCATTATGTCCGAACACAATACATTCTACTAAACAACACGCATGTGCTCAGGCTGAATACACAACGAATAATTAACAGAACAGTTGTCACCGGGTTAGAATAAGCTGCAAAATTCTAAAACTCTTATTTTAGCCATATACTTCAAAAAAAACAGTCAGGTGAACACTAATGTTTTTAAAAAGATTTTTTTTACATACAGCTATCTTTCCATACAGAGTAAAACTGAAAAATGGCCAGTCCGGCAAGTTGTTGCGCTTTTTCTGGACAATTGCGGTTATAGCATTTGCGATTTCAATGATACGTCAGCCCATAGCGGTATTTGACGGGGCGATAATGGGGTTAAAGGCCTGGTGGAACATCGTCTTCCCTTCACTTCTGCCTTTTTTTATCGCTTCTGAGCTGCTGATGAACTTTGGTGTGGTAAATTTTATGGGGGTACTGCTGGAACCCATAATGCGTCCGCTTTTTAATGTTCCGGGAGCAGGTTCCTTTGTAATGTGCATCGGCTACACCTCGGGATACCCCATCGGCTCCATGGTCACCGCAAAGCTGCGCTCCCGGGGTTTATGCACCAGAGTGGAGGCGGAGCGTTTGATGTCCTTTACTAATAACTCCAGCCCTCTTTTCATGCTGGTGGCAGTATCGGTGGGAATGTTCGGCAAGCCGGAACTGGGTGTGGTTATAGCCGGGGCGCACTACCTGGCCAATCTTACCCTGGGCTTCGCACTGAGATTTTACGGGAGGGGGAGCAGGGAAAGTCTGCCCGGAGTAATGAAGAACAACGGCAATATATTTTTTCGGGCATGCTCAGAAATATTCGACGCCTGGCGGCGGGAAAACAGGCCTGCAGGAAAAATAATGGGTGATGCGGTTAAGAACGCCGTAACCAGCCTGCTGAACATAGGCGGCTTTATTATACTCTTTGCGGTACTGATTAAATTATTTACCATTTCGGGAATCATCGGCCTGCTGGCCGGAATACTGGGTAAAGTACTGCTGCCATTGGGTTTCTCACCGGAATTGCTGCCGGCACTGGCCAGCGGTTTTTTTGAAATGACCATTGGATCTAAAATGGCCAGCACGGCTGACGCCCCGCTGGTGCAGCAAGTGGCTGTAGTGGGCATGATCCTGGCCTGGAGCGGCCTTTCCGTGTTTGCCCAGGTAGCCAGCATGATCAGCGAAACAGATATTAGGATGACTCCATTTGTTATTACCAGGGTAGCCCATGCGGCACTGGCCGCTTTTTATACTTTTCTAATCTTTGAACCTGCCCAAAGCCTTTTAGCCGGTCATTCTTTACCAGTCATGGCCGGTCTTGAAAAGATGCAGCAAAAACCAGCGCTATTAGCCAATATTGAATTTTCCCTTTATATGCTAGTCCTGACCTTATCCACCCTGCTATTCCTCTATGCAGTTTATACTACTCTAAAAAAAGTAAAGGCCCGCCTATAAGGCCCAGCCTGCTGCCAGTGGGCTAACGCTCACAAATTAGCCGACAAGAATGGCAAGCAATCCCAGAGGATTATTCAGCATTAGTGTATCAGTGACATCAAAGTTGAGGGAAACATCCTTATTGACCTTCAGCGGCACTACCTCCAGGGTGACGGTAGCCCGAACTGTGGTTCCCTGAATGTTTATATCACGTATATTATATATTTGTATATTGTCTTTTAGAGCGGCTACCAGTTTTTCCGCCACCGGGCCGGAAGCACCCACATATTTCTTTACCACATCCACATTGCCTTCGTTTATGCCGTTAATTAATTCGGTAATGGCATCCCTTACATATTGCTCTGTCACCGCGCTTTTCTGGGTATCGTTATTCTGCGGGGCTGAGCAGCCCGCCAGAATAAGTGTGCATAACAGGATAAAAATAACCGCCCGCCTCATAATGACCTCCCTAATTTATTTTGTATTTGCCGGCTCGCCAAACGTCATCAAATATTATGACTAATTATACCATAACCATGTCCATATCCATGGGCTAATTAAATCGTGACATTTTGGTATAATCAGTATTAGCTGATCGTTAAAAACATTTCAATAGCCCACTGGCAGGTGTCTTTTTTAACCCTTAAAGAAAGATCTTTAGCTATCTGCTATTGTCAGTTAGGTGACAGATCAAAAAACTGCAACTGTTTACAATATATTTAAAGGAAATACCTGCGCTAAAAAAGAAGTTTATAAATACTCTGTTCATAAGTTTTTTTGTTGGTTATTAGCGATTCAGGAGGCAAAATACCATGAGTTCAGCTATTCTTGCCACAGTCAGCCGACAGCGACTGGCCGGAATAATGGATATCGTCCGGGACTACCCCATAGCTGTTTTCCCTACCATGGAAGGTTCTAAGCTCCTGGAAATAAAGAGAGAATCAGACAATAGGTTGGAGGCCGGCCCCATACCGGTATACCTTTACGAAACCGGGTGACACAAGGACAGGAAGGTGCTGGCCGTGGGCCAGCTAATTAATGTATGGACAGATCTGCCGGAAGATATCCCGGACATGGAGACCCTTGCTGCTGCCTTTGCCAAGGTGTTCCGCTACAAATGGGAGGAAGTTATGGTGGGCGCCGATTATCCTTTAAGCTGGCACCTGTATTGGGAAGGTTATTTATCCGTTGGGCGCTTAAGCCTGCTGACGGATGAAACGACTATAACCTCATTGAGGGCTAATCCCGGAGAAATAACAAATTTTCATAACATCACATTAACATAGTTACTCTTGCTGGACAAAATACTGAACTGGTGGTGAAGATATGTTATTAACCGATGACTTTTTAAATGAGATATTCGAAAAAGCCCGGCCTGTAGTGGAAAGAAAGTGTAAAAACGCAAACATTGCATTGAGGGAGGACAGGGAAAACATTTTATCCACAATTCGATATATGTATCAGAATCATCTGGATAATGGTTTTGATCCTGCCAGTACCCTAAATATGGAAGCATTTCTTTTGGCATTGACTGTTCAGACCTGGTTCTCCCTGTGCAATACATGATAGACTATCAAAATGGCAGTTTGCCATAATGAACTATATTTCTTTCGGTGTTTATTTTTGTAATTTTCAGTGATATATTAGTTATGTACTTATGTGCAAATAACCGCTATGCCGGAGAACGGTTTTTGGCAGAAGATGTGATAATGTTCAATAACGACATTGCATTGTATTTACACTAATATAAAAAACCCGAGACGAAAGAGGTTTGCATAGTGAAACTAACTGAGGAAGAAAAGCAGATTGCTGTTGAAACCAGCCGGAAAGTTTCTGAGTTATTTGACCCCGGCAAGGGAAACCTGATCCCAATTCTCCAGCGCGTCCAGGGCGAACTGGGTTATGTTCCGCCGGAGGCCATGGAGGTTGTGGCCGGCTATCTGGATTTACCGCCGGTGGAAGTGTACGGAGTGGTTACATTTTATAACCAGTTCCGCACAACCCCGCCCGGCAAGCACCAGGTGAAAGTATGCATGGGCACAGCCTGCCATGTAAAGGGCGGCCACATTATACTAGATTCCTGGGAAAGACGCCTGGGCATAAAGGTGGGTGAAACCACCGAAGACCGGGAATATAGCCTGGAAAGGGTGGCCTGCGTGGGCTGCTGCACACTGGCACCAGTCACCCTTTATGATGAAGAGGTAATTCCCAAAATTACCCCTACCAAGGTAGACGGGCTACTGTTTTCTCACCAGCTAGCCGACAAACAGCAGAAAGAAGGTAATGCCGGTGAAAAATGATAACCACGACGTTTCCTCTGCCCTGGAGAAAATAAAGATCTGTGCATCAGCCAGCTGGCAGCCACTGTTAGAAAAACCGCTGATTATGGTGGGAGCGGCCACCTGCGGCCGTGCCGCCGGGGCACTGGAAGTCAAAAGAACAATTATGGCTGAACTGGAGCGGCTGAATATAGATGCCAATGTGCTGGAAGTGGGCTGTATGGGCCACTGCTATGCCGAACCCCTGGTGGTAATTACCAGACCCGATTCGGACTTTCCTCCCATCTGCTACGGATATGTGACGGAGGGCATTGCCTCCCGCCTGGTTCAGGACTACCTGGGCGAAGGCGACCCCTGTCTGGAGTATGCACTGGCGGCAATGGAAGTAAATGATTTCATTCCCACCATGGCTGATTTCCCCAGAGGGCTGATTGAAAAGAAAATTATTATGGATTACTGCGGCCTTATCGACCCGCAGAATATTGAAAATTATCTTGCCACCGGTGGGTATAAAGCCCTGTGTAGCGTACTGCGTCAGACGCCTGAGAGTATAGTGCAAACAATGAAAGACTCGGGGCTGCGCGGCAGGGGCGGCGCAGGGTTCCCCACCGGAGTCAAATGGGAGACCTGCCTGAAAGCAGATGCCAAAGAAAAATTTATTATCTGCAATGCCGATGAAGGAGACCCGGGTGCTTTCATGGACCGCACCATATTAGAGTCCAATCCGCACAAGATGATCGAGGGTATGATCATAGCTGCCTATGCTGTGGGGGCTGCCAGGGGATACGTATACGTACGGGCCGAATACCCGCTGGCGGTGGAACGAATCAGGCTGGCGGTAAAGCAGGTCCGGGAATACTACCTGCTAGGCAAATCCATACTGGATTCCGGTTTTGATTTCGATATAGAAATTTTTCAGGGTTCCGGGGCATTCGTCTGTGGGGAAGAAACAGCCCTGATTGCCTCCATAGAGGGTGAACCCGGTATACCGCACCACCGCCCGCCCTTTCCGGCCATTGCCGGTCTCTGGGGCAAACCCACCATCATAGACAATGTAAAAACACTCTGCTATGTACCGCATATAATATCCAGGGGCGCCGACTGGTTTAAATCCACGGGCACACCGGAAAGCCCCGGAACCGCCATTTTCGCCCTGGCCGGCAAAGTGGTTAACACAGGACTGGCGGAAGTTCCCATGGGCACCACCCTGAATCAGATGATCTACGACGTGGGTAGCGGTATCGCCGGGGGTAAAACCTTCAAGGCTGTGCAAATTGGGGGACCCTCCGGGGGCTGCCTGCCCGAGTCCGTGCTGGAAACCCCCATCGATTTTGACTCCCTGAAACAGGTCGGGGCTATCATGGGTTCCGGCGGTATGGTAGTGCTGGATCAGGATGACTGTATGGTCGAAATAGCCAGGTATTTTCTGGATTTTACCCAGAAGGAATCCTGCGGTAAATGTACATTCTGCCGTCTGGGCACCAAGCACATGCTTAACATTTTGGAAAACATAACCAAGGGTAAGGGCGCGCCGGGAGATATTGAAAAGCTGCTGACCCTGGCTGAAGATATAAAGGCGGGCTCATTGTGCAATCTGGGCAAAACTGCTCCCAATCCGGTTCTGAGCACCATCAAATACTTCCGTGACGAATATGATGCCCACATCAACGAAAAGCGCTGCCCTTCTCTAATGTGCAAAGACTTGATCGCCTACTACATTTTGCCGGAAAAATGTGAGCGTTCCTGCGACGCCTGCGTGGGTAGCTGCCCTGTGGAGGCTATATTTTCAAACGAGGACCGGATAAAGGTGATTAACCAGGAAAAATGCGTTAAGTGTGACAGTTGCCTGCTGGCGTGTCCGCCCCAGTACAGGGCTGTAGTCAAATTATCGCCCCCTGAAGAGGTGGCCGCAAGGGAGAAGGGGAAAAAATGAGCCAACAAATAACCTTAACCATCGACGGACAGGAAATAACAGCGCAACCGGGTGATAAAGTTTTATGGGCAGCACTGGCCAATAAAATATACATCCCGCATCTCTGTGCTATTGAAGAAAACCATACTCCTTTTGCCTCTTGCAGGCTCTGCTTCGTGGAAATAAAGGGTTACCCAAGTCCGGTTACCGCCTGCACCGAAACGGTACAGCCCGGCATGGCAGTTACTACCCGCAGCCCCAGGGTTGACCGGCTGGTACGCACCGGCTTCGAGATGCTCATGACCAATCACAGACTGGAGTGTAATATATGCCCCGCCAACCACTCCTGTGCACTGCAAAGGATAGCCAGAGAGCGTGGTCTAAGCTTAAAACCGAAGGAACTGCCCCTGCTGGAGAGAAACCTGCCAGTGGATGACTCCGCTCCCGGTATTATATACGATCCCAACAAATGCGTACTCTGCGGCCGTTGCGTTTGGGTATGTAAAACACGGGGAGCGGGTATTCTTGGCTTCGCCCGGCGCGGCTTCGACCGGATGGTCACCACTTTCCGGGATGCTCCTCTGGCGGAAAGCAACTGCAATTACTGCGATGTTTGCGCCGGGGTTTGCCCGGTGGGTGCCCTGACCATTAAATGTATGAGCTAAAGGTAATACACCGTATATACAAATAGGATCAACTTCAGTATATTCGAGGTATGTATGAAGGAAATATTAAAACGCTTATCCTGTCGCAAGGCTAAAATTTTGGATAAAGAGGATTATTTTATATCAGCAGTGACTCTCCCCATAATTAAGTGCGAACAAGGGGAGCAGATTCTCTTTGAAGTCCGCTCTGCCAACCTGAGCCGCCAACCGGGCGAAATCTGTTTTCCCGGAGGGAAAGTGGAAAGCGATGAAATAAACTGCCCGCTGCACACCGCTTACAGGGAAACATGTGAAGAATTGGGAATTACTGCAGATCAAATTGAGTTAATTGGTGAACTTGACGTTATGATTACACCTTATGGCGCTATAATATATCCATACGTCTGCCTGCTGAAAACCGATTTGTTCTACCCCAATCCCTCCGAGGTGGATAGAATATTCACGGTTCCGCTATCATTCTTTTTAAACAACTCCCCGAGGTTGTACAAGGTAGATATAGGCACCCGGTACGACTCTACCTTTGATTATGACAAGGTGCCAGGTTATTATAAAAAGGGCTGGCAGAAGAGATGGGACATACCCATGTATGCTTATGAATATGAAAACTATTACATCTGGGGTTTTACTGCCAGAATAATTTTCAACTTCATTAAGCTGTGCTGGCCGGAAAACCCGGTGCACCTCCCCACCACCCGGTATTAACCGTTAGACGAAGGTATGCCCGGTAGCTACCGCAGATTTAAAAAGCTAGACTGGCAATTCTCCGTTACATTGAACTCTATAATAACAAGCAGTACACCGATATTAATCGAATAAGGCAGCCACTGCCGGAGCAGTGGCTGCCTTATTCGATTCCCGGCAAATATAGATATTAAAAACAATTCTGAATTTTAACTTCCATACTTTAACACCTCTGCCACTTCCATGCTATTTCTTGATCCGTTATACTTTTTGAAAAATATTTCGATTAATCCATAATTGTGAAGGATAAAATCAACTCATATAGAATTATAAATCAAGGAGTTGTGTATTAATTCCATAACCAATTAATAACGATAATCCTTCATAGGACTCTAGACCTATAAGTAGAGTTTACATTTATTAATTAAATAAAGGAGAGGTTGTCCAGTGAGTTTTGAAATTTATAAACCAAGAGGAGAAAGACAGGAGAAAGCACCAATAATATCTCTGTCCAAAACGTCAATTGTGTTCAATAATGTGGCCAGGGAAAAATTAGGTTCCAACAGAATCGAACTGGCTTATGACAGGGATAACGGCACTATAAGGGTAAAAGCTGTGGAAGAAGGCGGAATGGAAATCAAAAAAACCAAGGTATTTGGAAAAGGCTTCTTCAATCAATTTGGTGTCAGCAAAAGAGGAAAATTTGAGGCTAAATTTGACAACGCTGAAAGAGCTCTGTATGCCGTAATCAAATAGTATTAACTATTGCCAGCCAAGAGGTTGCCGCATGAGTTTAACTGAAGAGTTCATCTTAAAAGTAAATGAACTGGCCGGAGAAGAACAAAGCCGGCTTATCGGCATGATATCTTCTACGGTAAATACATGGGATGTGCTAGTTGGTGAACATTCACTCAGAACAGCCCGGTATTCATTTATGATTGGCAGGGAAATTGACCTTCCGGAGGAGGAGGTCAATCAGCTTTACATTGCCTCACTGCTTCACGACTGCGGAAAACTGGCAATCCCTCCGGAACTGCTGTACAAACCTGGCGGTCTCAATGAAGAAGAATGGGCCATAATAAAATTGCATCCCCACACAGGCGCGCAAATAGTCGGTCGAATCGAGACTCTCAAGTGCCTCGCGCCGGTAATATTTCACCATCACGAATTTTATAACGGCAGGGGATATCCCGGGAATATATCCGGCGAGGACATCCCCTTTCTGGCGAGAATAATTACCGTGGCCGATGCTTATGAGGCCATGACCACGGACAGGCCATTCAGACGGGGTTTTTCCCACCGCGAAGCCGTAAGCCGGTTAAAACAGGGTAAAAATACCCAGTTTGACCCGGATGTAGTGGGATTTTTCCTAAAAGCTTTTAGGAGATCAACATTAGTTGGGAACATTCCTTCGTGAAACTGTTAAGACGTAAAGATATTAGACAACCACGAAGGTGTGTCCCATAAATTGGGGACATTCCTTCGTGATATTGTTAAGACGTAAGGATTTGAGACAACCAAGAAGGTGTGTCCCCTTTCCTTAGATAATGTTATAACGCAACATTTTGGCTACCTGGGATATTATAGTTTCCACCCCCAGCAAGTTAAAGCCGCCTTCGGGAATAATAATATCAGCATAATATTTAGTAGGCTCAACATATCTCTCGTGCATAGGCTTAACGCTTTTGCGGTACTGACTGAAAATGGCGTCCCTGGTACGGCCGTATTCGTCCATGTCCCTTTTTACACGCCTAATCAGTCTTACATCCGCATCGGTTTGTACAAATATTTTCAAATCCAGCATTTCCCTGAGACCGGGATAAAAAAGAGCAAATATTCCCTCCAGCAAAATTATATCGGCCGGACCCACCCTGGTAACAGTTTTTTTCCTGGTATGGTTGGTAAAGTCATACTGGGGAAGCACCACATGCTCCTTTGCTTTAAGTCTGCAGATTGTATCTAACAACAGAACCCAGTCTATGGATTCAGGATGATCATAATTTACTTTATCTCTTTCGGAGGGAGCCAGGTGGCTTCTGTCCAAATAAAAACAATCCTGTTCCACCAGCAAAGCCCTTTCCTGGAAGGCCCCAGCCACCGCCTTGGCCACCGTGGTCTTACCGGAACCTGTCCCTCCCGTTATGCCTACCACTATCGACATAATATCCCCCCCGCCTTTATATTTTCTGCATGGCGGGGCAACATTCCTTTTAGCTGTGCGAAAATCCGGAAGTTCATACAAACATATTAACAAATTTAATGGGAGGCTTTAAATTATGAATTTCAAGGATACCGATGAAATAATAGCGTTAATGGATATGGATGAACAGCAACTGGTACTCATCGCTCTCTTCAATAGCCTGGGGGCTGAAAGAATATATGAAATTTTAGCCGGAACGGTGGATTTTTTGCGTATGAATAACCGGGAAAGCGTGGCCGGCATACTTGAAAAAGCCGCAGGCAATATGTTTGCATAACAATGTTAAGCCCCTAGGAGGCCGTTGAAAAACTGCGCCTGGCTTTGTCAGGCTTGCCGTCCAGTGCTCACGTACTTACAGTACGCTCCGCGCTGTCCTGCTTCGCCTTCCGCGCCATGCTTGTTTTTGAACGGCCTCTGGATGGCGCACGAATCTTTGGTTGATGCTCACTAACTCTGTTTACATAAGCTCATCATGTACATTTGCATCAGTCTCCTAGCCCTTTCTTCTACAAGCGGGGGAGGTTCACTTTAGCCAGTTACAGATTAATAGCTCATCTATACGACCTCTCCTGTCACCCCTGGAATTGACGCAGCGGACGCCCTGCACCACCACAAAGCCTTTTAAATATTTTCCATACAGATCTCTTATTAGCGGGGTATCAGAGTTACTCAGCATCACCAGGCAACCCTTTTGGGTAAGCTCATGGAAAGTATCCGCCAGTCTGGCCTGCTCGCGGCTGTCAAAAGAACCGTTGGTATAATCGGTAAAGTTCGCGGTCCGGCTAAGGGGAACATAAGGTGGGTCAAAATAGACAAAATCACCAGACCGGGACCTATCCAGAACCACCTGAAAGTCTTTCCGCTCCAGAGTAGCTCCCTGCAGGGCAAAATGTGCGGCTAACAATACCTCTTCGTCCACAATCTTGGGTTTAGCGTAACTCCCGAAGGGTACATTGAACTGGTTTTTCCTGTTTACCCTATAAAGCCCGTTGTAACAGGTCTTGTTCAAAAAAATCAGCCTTGATGCTCTCTGTACCTCGTTCAGCCCTGCCGGGTCCATGGCCCTGAGGTTGTAGTAATACTCCCTATCATTAAGGTGACTGTGTAAGTCGTTTATAAGTTCACGCACAGATGTCTGCAGCACCCGGTACATATTGATCAATTCCTCGTTTATATCCGACAGAAATGCTTTTGCCGGGGAAAGAAAAAAGTAAACCGCCCCACCCCCCAGAAAGGGTTCATGATAAGCCCGGTAATCCAGGGGAAAATATGGAGCGTACTGACCCAGCATCTGCCTTTTTCCGCCAGCCCATTTAATCACCGGCCTGACCCGCAAATCCAATGTTACCACTTCCCAGCTATCCTCACTCAATAGCATATTTTACCACAACTGCCAAGGTTATTACTATTACCATTGCCAGCGAACTTATGTACGGTATATAATTATACCGGGTGATCATATGAGAACAGGTATAGCCAATCTTCCCCTGCACGGACACCACTGCCCCCGCTGGCTATTCGAGCGGATGGCAAAACTTGGCTCCGCCATTATCGAAGCAATAGTTGAGGAATACGGCCCGACGGAAGTGCTGGCCCGCCTTTCCGACCCCTTCTGGTTTCAGGCCCTAGGCGGTGGTACAGCAAGGCATGAACCAAGCCAGCGGCTGGGCCAGGCGATACCACTGGCAAGGGGATAATGTGGAGAGCTTTGTGAATGAACCCCATGCCGCAGTTTGCGGTAACCAGGCTGGCCAGGTGCTGAACATGGTGGCGACGGATAGCAACAAGTCCAGGAACGCCACGGTATACCTGGCTGGTGACAGGCCGGATGAGGTTATTAAGACTATTAAAAGGCTTAATGAAATGCCGCCTGATGGTTTAAGGTTACTTAACCTGCCTGCTGCACACCCGGTACCCCGGGCCGCCAGACTGGAGAAGATTCTGTCCAGGCTGTATGACCTTAAGCCTGCATCTTTTGAGGAAATTCTGGCGGTGGAGGGCGTTGGTCCAGCCACGGTGAGGGCTTTCGCTCTGGTTGGCGAGGTTATTTACGGAGTTAAACCCAGCCATGAGGACCCCGTTCGCTACAGCTATTAATTTCCTTGAACTCTATTACCTCTTCATCCGAAAGAAGCACCAGCCGGCTTTTTCTTGCATCAAAAACGGTACTGCTGTCCACACGAATAATCAGCGACCGGACTGCCGGCTTTTCTGTTCCGCCGCCCGGCCCGTTGCTGCCTTCAACCACCAGAAACTCCCCGCCTTCTGGGTACCTGCAGCGAATACGCTTGTCCACTTCGCTCCAGGACACCAGCCTGGCATCGTTTATATACAGATCAATGTCAGGCGTTGGCGCTGTTTTCGTAACTGATATTTTCCTCCCCGCCCAGCCATCCTTTACTACATCGATAAATTCTTCTACAGAGTTAATAATCATTAGAATTCCCCCGGAGCTTTTTGACTATTATTGCTTCAACGGGCAGTTATAATTCCCCGTTCAGCAGTATTCAGGAAAACTTCTTCAATGTTGTCATAAAGTCATCCAGCACCTGGTTCATGTCACCGTGTTCTTTGAGCTCCTCCTCAATACTTCCGGCCAGGTAGCAGGCCAGTACCGTAAAACCTACTTTGTTAACGGCTGCCTTAATGGCGCCCAACTGGATAACAACTTCTCCGCATCCTCTTCCTTCCTGGATCATTTTTGTTACACCCCTGACCTGCCCCTCAATCTTTTTAAGCCGGGATACCATTTCTTTCTTTATTTGCTCGTGATCCACAAATGTTTTAGCCATTTTTACCCCCTTGGGCTTATATTCCTATTATTGCGTATTATACCCCCTGCAGTATCTCAAGTCTAGTTTTTTGCTTAGGCAATATAAAGTTCTGTAAAAATATTGACCAAACAAACTATTGACGAAGCATAACTATAGCGGTAGACTATATATGGATACCCCGGCGGGTATTATTCAACTTACCACAGACCTTTTACTGTCAAGCTATTTCATTGTATATAGTAACAACACATACCGCCCCTGGGTATTTGAAAATTAGGCAATAATGTCGACTACCTTAAGACAAAAACATACCGACAAAAAAGTAGCCGGGCTGAAAAAGTCAAAAAAAGATCTGTCTCACACTGGAAAATTGAAAGGAGGAATAGTAGAATGCCGAAAACAAACTATACATGCAAACAATGCAACAAGGATTTTGAAGTAACGTATATATTTTTCAAATCTGTGAACCCGCAGTGCCCCCACTGCGGTAGCAGCAACGTCGGGGTGTCAAATAATATCCAATCCCGCGGCTGCGGTTCCAAACAAAACAACAGTGGCTGCAAATTTACCTGACGCTAAAGACAGGGAAACAGTTGTTTCCGCCGCAAGTAATAGTTGCCTTTTATCTGCCAGACTTAGCATCTTTCGGTCAGATGGACTAAACACAAAAATAAGGCCGGGAACCGGGGACAAATAATCCTCCGGCACCCGGCCTTTATATTTTCCCCCCACCAAAACGGCCAGGCATCATAATTCTATTTTATTAAGGAAAGTATATTAAAGATCCCTAGCGAGTCTCTTGCAGATGATAGGGGACACACCTCTCTTCAAAGGAATGGGGACACACCTCTCTAAAGAGCTTGGCTCTGGGGGTCAGAGGAATGTCCCCGATTGGAATGGTTCTGGAGTCGGAGGAATGTCCCCAACTTAAGAAGGTGAAAAGATTGGCTGATCTGACCAGCTTTTTTAAGCCCACCTCAGTTGCCAT
The DNA here is from genome assembly GCA_000961595.1 of Peptococcaceae bacterium BRH_c4b. GTDB lineage: Bacteria > Bacillota > Desulfotomaculia > Desulfotomaculales > Desulfocucumaceae > Desulfocucumis. Next base: position 63,821 of record LADO01000050.1, on the reverse strand, counting down.
TGTAGGGGCTTCCAGCAAGGAAGGAAAAATAGGCAATGCCATTGTTAAGAATATTATTAGCAGCGGCTATAAAGGAAAAATATTCCCAATTAACCCTAAAGACAAAACCATAGAAAGCCTGGAGTGCTATCCGTCTGTATTGGATATTAAGGAAAATGTGGATCTTGCCGTAATATCAGTCCCGGCGGCCGGCACCCTGAAAGTGGCCGAAGAATGCGGGCGATCCGGCGTAAAAAACCTGGTGGTTATAAGCGCAGGCTTTAAGGAGACCGGGCATCAGGGACTGAATCTGGAAAAGGAACTGGCACGCATCTGCAAGGAAAACAATATCAGTATGCTGGGTCCCAACTGCGTTGGCATGATGGATACACACGTACCTTTAAACGCATCATTCGCGGCAAATTTCCCGCCAAAGGGGGACATCGCCTTCATCTCCCAGAGCGGCGCCATGCTGGTGGCCATTTTGGACTGGAGCATGGTTAACGGCCTGGGCTTTTCCAAAGTAATAAGCCTGGGCAACAAAGCGAATCTGACAGAGTCAGACTTTATACTCGAAGCCGCCCACGACCCCGTAACCAGGGTAATATTGTGCTACATAGAAGACGTGGCCGACGGCGAACATTTTTTACGCGCGGCAAGGGAGGCTACTTCCCGAAAACCCGTCATTATTCTGAAAAGTGGCGTAAGCCAGGCCGGCGCCCAGGCAGCCTCATCGCATACCGGTGCCCTGGCGGGCAGCGATTTGGCCTACAGTACAGCCTTTGCCCAGGCCGGTGTTATCCGCTCCACCACCATGGCCGAGCTATTCGATCTGGCAGTGGCTTTCTCCCGCCAGCCAATACCCTCCGGCAGCCGGGTGGCGGTGATTACAAATGCCGGCGGTCCCGGCATTGTTACCACGGACCGTATTGAGCACCATAAACTAACTATGGCCAGATTTAATAAAAACACCGTTGAGGGTTTAAGAACCTCCCTGCCCGCTGAAGCAAATGTATACAACCCCGTGGATGTACTGGGGGACGCCGGAGCCGACCGCTACCGCCTAGCCCTGGAAAAGGTTATGACCGACGAAAGCGTGGACAGCGCCGTGGTGCTGGTGTGCCCTACGGCAGTTACCAACGCTGAAGGTATCGCCCGGGTAATCATCGAGGCCCACAGGTCTTATCCTGAAAAGCCTATGTTTGCCGCCTACATGGGGGGAGAAATGCTGGCCGGAGGGGCTCACATGCTTAACGTGGCCCGGATACCTTGTTTCACCTTTCCGGAAACTGCCATAGCTGCTATAGCCGGCATGTCTGCCTACGCTAATAGAAAAAGCGCCGGTAAACCTGTAGTTATGGGAGAAATACAGGGAGTTGACCGTCATGTGGTCAAAGAAATATTTCAGCGGGTAAAAGCTGACGGCAGGCTGGTGCTGCTGGGCAGCGAGGCGGCCAGGGTCATGGAGGCCTACGGCATACCCTCCGCCCCCACCGTACTTGCCACCAGCCCGGAGGAAGCAATGGAGCAGGCAGAGATAATGGGCTTCCCGCTGGTAATGAAGGTCGCCTCACCCAAAATACTGCATAAAACCGATGTGGGTGGGGTTAAAATTGGCATTAATAACGTCGAAGAGGTAAGCAACAGCTTCCTGGAAATATCGGAAAATGTACATAAATATTTACCCAGGGTGGTCATACACGGTATTGAGCTGCAAAAAATGATGCCACGGGGAATTGAATTAATTATCGGCATGACCAGGGATGTGCAATTCGGCCCGCTAATGGCTTTCGGACTGGGAGGCATATATGTCAACCTGCTCAAAGATGTAGCCTTCCGGCTCGCAGCCGGCCTCACCGGCCCGGAAATAGAAGCCATGATTGCCGAGACCAAAGCCAGCACACTGCTAAGGGGTTACCGGGGCGAGGAACCCGCTGATATTAAAGCCGTTACAAACATTATGGTCAGGTCGGCCAGGCTGGTTACCGATTTCCCGGAAATCACGGAGATGGATATTAATCCGGTTTTTGCCTACAAGCAGGGAGCATCGGCCCTGGATGTAAAAATTACTGTGTCGTGAGGTGATCATGGTGAAAAACCTTTATGTAATGGGAACGGCCGGGAGCGGTAAAACAGCGGTGGCGCTGGGTCTGGCCCTTAAATTCAAGGAACTCGGCCACCGGGTGGCATATTTCAAGCCGGTGGGCAGCACCGGAGGGACTGTCAATCACAGAGACGAGGACGCGGAACTGATGCAAAGCGTACTGGATATAAAGCTGCCCCTGGAAGCAATTGTGCCTTTTACGGCCGGGCCATCGTACCTATCCGGATACCGCCACTGCATATCACCGGACAAGGTGCAAAGCGCCTACCGGAAGGTAGCGGAAGGAGCCGATATAGTAATCATCGGAGGGGCTGGTTTTCCCCACATTATGGGCTGCCTGGGGCTTGACGCCGTTTCCCTGGCCAGGGAGCTCAAAGCTTCAGTGCTGTTTCTGATTAGAATAGAAAATGATTACAGCCTGGACAACGCCATATTTATCAACAATTATCTTACAACCCAGAACATACCTCTGCTGGGCAACATATTCAACAACGTATCCCGCCCACTGCTGGCCAAAACCGAGGGCATTTACAGTTCCATACTCAGGGAAAAAGGCTATCGCACCCTGGGGATTATTCCCCGCCGGGTTGAAATTACCTCCCCCACCGTAGCGGAATATTATGAAGCTCTGGGCGGCGAGTTGCTTACCGGAGAAAATAATATGAACAGGCCGGTGGAGGATTTGATTGTGGGCGCCATGACCATTGAAAGTGCCCTGGGCTATCTGCGCAGAGCACCCAACAAAGCGGTAATAACCGGGGGTGACCGCTCCGACCTGGCCCTTTCAGCACTGGAAACCAGCACCTCGGTGCTAATACTTACCGGGGGCCTGTACCCCAACGTCAAGGTTACCTCCAGGGCCGAGGAAAAGGGCGTCCCGGTGATACTGGTCCATTACGACACCTATACCACCCTGGAAAAATGCTCCGAAGTTACCCGTCGCATCCGGTCCACAGACCGCCGTACCATAGAGATGGCCAGGGAAAACATAGAAAACCACTGCGACTGGCAAACCATACTGCAGTTGCTGGGGTAAAAAGACAGGAAGCGGCGCACAGCTAAAGGCCAGGGGTATACGATTAGGAGGATATGCCCGTGCTTTTTCTGCTCAGCCTAATTTTCATAGGGATTATTGCCTATGAGGTCCCAATGTTAATTAAGAAAAAAATGTGGCGGGAGCTGGCGGCTTTCAGTGTGCTGCTCATTATCGGCATGTTCTACAGCTACGGGCATGTGCTGGAACTGCCACTACCCAACCCTACGAAAGTTGTCGAAGCCGTTTTTAAGCCGATTAGCGCATATATAGAAAAAATTTTGTCCTGACCAGAAATTTTTTGTTAACCCAGCGTAGAGCAAGTAGGAGCAAGTAGGGACGGTTCTTGACTTGCCTGAATAGGCAAGTCAAGAACCGTCCCTACTTGCTACCTGTTTTTTTTACCGCCGCCAACCCCAGCAGCACTGTGGGGATTAAATACTCAAAAACATAGGCAAAGGGTGGCCATACTTTGGCTATATGAGCTACAAGTTCTACTGAGCTTGGTACCACCAGGATAGACAGTGCTACCAGGAGTACCCCTACGGGCAGTACCAGGGGACGGTAGGTCCTTAAATTTGCCAACTGTGCGGCCCCCAGTACGGCAGCGTAATAGAACAGTGCTATTTTGCCAAACAAACCTATCACCCAGATGGCCACCGCCAACGATTCAATGCGCTCCAGAAAACCAGCCAGGCTGATCTCTCTGATCAGGGAAAAGGTAGGGAAGGTCATCCTGCTTACCGTAGCAGATCCGAACACTAATATGTTGGCTACAGCGCCGTAGGTGAGTATGAGCCCGATGGCAACCACAGCCAGAATGGCGCAGCGCCTTCCTTCACCGGGTTTGGTCAGGTAGGGGAGGAACATGGCCAGCAGTATTATTTCTCCCCACCAGCCGGCGGGAGCAAGGGATCCCCTGATGACGGGCAAAATGCCATTTTCCAGTACCGGTGCCAGGTTATAGAAGTTCATTTGATTGGCCGTCAGTATAATAATTGTGGAATAAAGGAAAATGATCAGCGGAACGGTAAGTTCCAGGGTTCTGGCCAGCACCTCCAGCCCCCCCCGGATGGCCCAGGCGCAGAGCAGGAGCATTACCCCGTGCATAACCGGCAGGGGTGTGCCGGGCAATACCAGGCCGACCATCAGTTCGCCAAATTCCCGAATTATAATGGCATTGGTATGCAGAAAATAAAAAATGTATAAAACGCCGGCTAATCTACCCGGCCAGGTGCCCAGGGCGGATTGAAGATACTGGATCAGGGTCTGGCCGGGAAACCTTTTCCCCAATGCGCCTATTACCAGGGCCAGGTAGATGCCCGGTATTGTGGCCAGCACCGGGGCCAGCCAGGCGTCCCGCCCGGCTTCCCGGGTTACTATAGCCGGCAGGAATAACGCCGCTGTGCTACTCACCATGTTTACCAGTAAATAGAACGCCTGAGCACACGATATTTTGCCCTGTTCCAGCATAATTGCGGTTTCCCTGCCTTTTAAAATATTCGACGGCCAAAAGGGGCTTTACTGTTTCAATCCCGGCTTCGGGCAAAGGTCATTATTTTAGTTATTGTAACGTTAATAATTTCCTTTACTAAATTTTCTATTCCGGATTCGGCAACATGATTCGAAGGCAAGCAGGGACGGTTCTTGACTTGCCTGAATAGGCAAGTCAAGAACCGTCCCTGCTTGCCCCCCCTACTTGCCTTAGGATATTATTAGCAGGAGAGAATAATAATACTATCTGTGTCGGATATTATAAGCGAGGGAATTTTGTGACATATCGTCGTGTGCTTGTTGTGATATCAGCACTGCAAAAAGTGATTAGTAAAACAACGACCGGCTTGATCCCATAGCTATAGTTCAAAATTACTGACGCCTGACGTTTGATTACCCGCTTCTTATACGAGGAGGTTTGGCCGCCTGTGGTATCCCGGTTGTTGAAAAAAATATTTAAAAAGGCTCCTGAGAAGAAACCTTCCGGTCCTTTAATAAACGCCCGGAAGCAGCCGGAGCCGGACCGGCGGGTATACCACGCCGAAGAACTAAAGCAGATGAAGGTTTCCTCCAGCCTTAATAATAACTTGGATTTATTGAAAGCCATCCTGGGACAGAATACCGATGTGATCTTCCGGCGATTTAAGCTGGGCATGGAGGAACAAACCGAGGCCGCCGTAATTTATGTGGACGGCCTGACGGACATGAACTTGCTCAACAACGCTATCATGAAACCCCTGATACTGGAGTCCGGCCAAGCCGGGTTTAACCCCGTCAGAGGCAATCTCCTGGAGTTTGTTAATAACTCTGTCATTACCGGAGCCAACGTCAAAAATGCCCGCGTCATGGAAGATGCGGTGACGGGTATTCTGTACGGTGAAGTACTGCTGCTCATCAACGGCCAGGATAATGCCCTGCGCATCAGCATCAATGCCTGGAAATCCCGGGATGTTACCGAGCCGAAATCCGAGGTTGTGGTGCGGGGCCCCCGGGAGGGATTCACCGAAACCCTGCGCACCAACACCACCCTGATCCGCCGCCGGCTGAGGAGCCCCAACCTTATATTCGAGGATTTTCATATCGGCAGGGTTACTTATACCGGGGTCACCATTGCCTATATCAGGGGTATTGTTTCCCCGGATATGGTGGCCGAGGTCAAGCGCCGGCTGCAGCGCATCGATATCGGCGGGGTGCTGGAAAGCGGCTACCTGGAGGAATTTATCGAGGATGACCCCTATTCCCCCTTTCCCCAGGTGGTTCACACCGAGCGGCCGGACCGGGTGGTGGCCACCCTGCTGGAGGGGCGGGTGGCTATTCTCACCGACGGTACTCCCTTTGCACTGATAGTGCCGGCAGAGTTTATTACATTTATGCAGACACCCGAGGATTATTACGAACGATATATACTGAGTACCGCCATACGCTGTTTAAGGTATATAGCCTTTGGCATGTCACTGCTGCTGCCGTCCCTGTACATTGCCATTACCACCTTCCACCAGGAAATGATTCCCACCCGGCTATTAATCACTCTGGCCGCCGCCCGGGAGGGGGTGCCCTTCCCGGCCCTGGTGGAAGCCCTGATGATGGAGTTTACCTTTGAAGCTTTAAGGGAGGCCGGTATCCGCCTGCCCCGGGCGGTGGGCCAGGCGGTGAGCATAGTGGGCGCCCTGGTCATTGGCCAGGCAGCCGTGCAGGCGGGCATCGTATCTTCACTGATGGTTATCGTGGTAGCCATCACTGGCATAGCCTCGTTCATGAACCCGAGCTTTAATATCGCCCTCACCATGCGCTTGCTGCGCTTCCCCTTGATGCTGCTGGCGGCCACCCTGGGCCTGTTCGGGGTGATGGTGGGTATACTGGCCATGCTCATTCATCTGGCCGGGCTGCGCTCCTTCGGGGTGCCCTACCTGGCTTCCCTGGCGCCCCTGCACACCGGCGATCTGAAAGATGTAGCGGTGCGCGCCCCCTGGTGGGCCATGGACAGCCGGCCCGCCGAGACTGCCAAATTGAACCGGCGCGGCCAGTCCCGGAGGATGAAGCCCTCGGCATCAAAACCAGGTGGTCGTCAGGAGGGCGGGAATTGAGCCGGAACAATTGTCATATGATGAAAATCAATATGATTATAAAAATTATCGTATTGGGGCTGTTACTCCTGGGAGTAATGATTACCCAGGCGGCCTGCTGGGATCATCGGGAAGTAGAGCAGTTGGGAATAGTCATGGCCACCGGGGTGGAATCCGCCGCCGGGGGAAGGGTGCGTATCATAATGCAGAATGTGAACCCTACGGCTCTGGGGAAGGGGGCCGGAGGCGGGGGCGGCGGTGGACCTATGGGGGCTGCAAACAAACCCTACCGCAATCGGAGTATTGAGGGCGACACCATATCTGAGGCTATCCGGGATGCTTCCCGGGAAGCGCCCCGCCAGCTTTTTTTTGCCCACAACCAGGTGATTATTCTCTCCGAAGAACTGGTCCGGAAGCGAGGGCTGCAGGAAGTGGTGGACTTTTTTCAGCGCGACCCCCATATGCGGCGCACCACCTGGATTATAGTGGGAAGGGGTGATCTAGCCAGCCTGCTGGATGAGCCAGGCCAGTTGGAAACTACCCCGGCCCAGCGTATTGACAGTATTATCGACCAGCGGGACCGCACCTCCGAATACGCAGTGCAGAGAATTGGGGATTTTCTGGAACTGCTGGAGAGTGAAAGCACCCAACCCTTTACAGCAGTTGTGGAAACTATACCTAACCTTGCTGTACCAAAAGATCCCCGGCACGGCATGTCCATTGGTCAGATACCGGAGCCTCCTGAAATTATTAGACTTAACGGCACCGCTGTTTTCCGGCGGGATAAAATGGTAGGCTGGCTGAGTCAATATGAAAGTAGAGGACTGCTATGGGTAAGGGGAGAGGTCAAGGGAGGCATTTTGGAAATTCCCAGCCCTGACAAAGAAACAATTTCTATTGCTTTGGAAATACTGCGCTCAAAAACAAAACTGCAGCCCGAAATCAGGAACGGCCAGATTTATATCACCGTGTCTGTCAGGGAAGAGAGCAATCTTGAAGAAACCTTGGTACCGCTGGATCTCACCAAGCCGGAAACGATTAAAAAGCTGGAGGAACTGCAGGCTGAAGCTATCCGCAAAGAAATAGAGTCAGCCCTGGCCAAAGCCCAGCAGGAGTACGGGGTGGATGTGTTCGGCTTTGGTGAGGCAGTGCACCGTAAATACCCCGGGGAGTGGAAGGAAATGAAAAAGATGTGGCCGGAGCTGTTCCCCGGGGTACAGGTACAGGTGCAAGTGGAGACCAAAATCCGTCGCACCGGATTGGTAACCAAACCGGTGGAACCAATGCAGTGGTGATCATGTGCAGAAGTATTAGTTTCCAAGATTTCATCAACAGTTCTTTTCGTTGGCATATGATCTTAGCAATTTATAATTGGAGATTATAAGAATGAGCGGTAACATTAAAATAAGCCAATTTCAACTGAGTTCACTTACTATGTTTATATTACTGCTTCCCATCATATGAAGCTTTCCCCTGGTCACTGTAAGTGGCCGTGACACCTGGGCGGCAGGATTAATTTCCATGTTTCTCGCTATAGTTTATAGTATGGTTATCCTGAGGATTGTATCAAATGGTGCAAACCTGTCAATCATTATACTTACCAAAAAGTATTCCCCTGTATTAGGAAGTATTTTAGGATTTATCCTGGTAATATACTTTATACTGATAGGTTTTGTTTACTTGCGAGATTTTGTAGATTTTATGAACTTGTATTTTCCAAAAACACCTACAGTTATTTTAAGTTTGATATTAAGTTTCCTGGGCGCTTATGCCATAAAGCAGGGCTTAGAGGTTATAGCAAGGCTTGCTGCAATATTAATCTTGCCGGTTCTTCTCTTGGTTGTTGTAGGATTTATTGGTAACTCATTTAATTTTGATTATCATCCAATTCTTATACCTATTGAGAATTGGAAAGATACTATAAAAGGAGTAATATTTTCATTTACCACCTATGGTGAGTTGCTTGTTTTAACTATGTTGCATCCTTTAACAAAAAGTTCTGAGAATACTGCTAAATTCATAATAATGCCAATCATTTTCGCCGGATTATTAATTGCAGTGCTGACATATACGCTATACGGTAATTTTAGTAACCTATACCACACATATCGTTTATAAATTATTTGGACTTTATTTAAACATAGGCCGGATTGATTCCGCGTTTATAGTGTTATGGGTTATTACATTTTTAATAAAAGTAATAATATTTTATTACGCAGCAGTAAAGGGGTTAAGTGAAATTCTGGAGTTTAAAAGACATGATTCGCTGGTACTGCCCATGGCTGTAATTATTGCCTTTCTTACAATGACAGCTTTTTCAGGACCTACTGATTATACAACTTTTCTTATTACACTCTATCCGCTAATTGCAATACCTGTGGTATTTGGAATACCGTTACTTTTTCTGTTAGCTAAAGTTATGGGGCCAGGCTTGAAAGAATAAAAATACAATCTGTGTCGGATATTATAAGCTAAAGGCCAGGTATATACGATTAGGAGGACATGTTCATGCTTATTCTGCTCAGCCTGATTTTTATAGGGATTATTGCCTATGAGGTTCCAATGTTAATTAAGAAAAAAATGTGGCGTGAGTTGGCGGCTTTCAGTGTGCTGCTCATTATCGGCATGTTCTACAGCTACGGGCAGGCGCTGGAACTGCCGCTACCCAACCCTACGAAAGCTCTCTACGCCGTAACTAAGCCGGTTAGTGATTATATAGAAAAAATTTTGTCCTGACCATAAATAAAGGAGTAAGCGTCTACACTTACTCCTTACTTTTACTTTAATCCCTGTAATTCCGATCTGCCTTCCTGAATTTCGGATATTATTTTGCCCAGATTCTTTTCCAGTTCCATCAGTATTTCATCGGCATATTCCCGGGCGCCCTGCTTAATCTCCCTGGCCACGGCCTCCGCCTTTTCCACTATATCTTCCGCGATAAGTCTGGCCTGTCTTACTATTTCACTCTCTTCAGCACGCCTTTCCAGCTGTTTCTGGGCATCCTCCATTATTTTGCCGGCTTCCTTTTTAGTTTCCGAGATCACTTTTTCCCGCTCCTGGATAACCCATTTGGCCTGTCTGATTTCCTCCGGCAAAGTGGTACGGATACGGTCCAGATAATCCAGCAAGCGGTCTTCATCCAGCATAACCCGCTTCGTCAAGGGCACCTTCATGCTGTTTTCCACAAGTTCTTCCAACTCGTTCAGAACGTTAAAAATCTCCACCGGTCTATCCCTCCTTGCCACCGTTTATAGCAATATTTTTTTCTTTAAGCCTTTGCTCCACAAAAGGCGGCACCAAATCCGTTACGCAACCCCCGAACAGTACCACCTCTTTAACCGAACTGGAACTGATAAAAGAATACTCAGCTCTGGTCATAAGAAAAACAGTTTCCACAGAGGGGGCCAGTTTTTTATTGGTAAGGGCCATCATGAACTCATTTTCAAAGTCAGATATAGCTCTAAGCCCCCTAATAATGGCCTGTGCTCCTATCTCCTTGGCAAAATTCACTGTAAGTCCGCTAAAGGTTTCAACTCTAACATTATTATAGGGGCGTAAAATCTCCCTTAACATCTCTTCTTTTTCCGCAATGGTAAACAGCGGTACCTTGCTAGCGTTATTGGAAACGGATACGATTACTTGGTCGAATAACATGGCCGCCCTTTCGATTATATCCAGATGACCGTTGGTAACCGGGTCAAAGCTGCCCGGATAAATGGCTACCCGCAATGATAAACCAACCTCCTTAACGGCTTCCATCTGGCTGTTCAAAAACAAGTATGGCGCGGAAGGAGAAGCCAAACAGCGCGGAGCGTACTGATAGTACGTGAGCACTGGACGGCGAGCATTCGTTGGGGACATTCCTTCGAGGAATTTGTTAAAAGTTTAGAATTAAGGCAACTCAGAAGGTGTGTCCCCTTACCTAAAACGCCAGACGCAGTTTTTCAACGGCCAGCTAGAGCTGTTTAAAAAATGAGAGCATAGTGTCCCCGTATCTTTCCTGCCTGAACATCCCGAACTCCCCAATTATCGAAGGGATCTCCTCCCTCTTGCTGCTTTCGGCAACGATCACCCCGCCTGGCGACAGCAAACCTTGTCCAGTCAGTTTGTCAATAATTATGACCTCTTGACCGCAACCGTATGGAGGATCTAAAAAAATAATATTAAATTGTCCTTTCCCAGCCAAAAGTGTATTGATGCCGTCGAAGGCGCTATTTTTTACTATTTGACAGCGATCATGGAAACCCGTTAAGGCTATATTTTTCTTGATTGCCTGCACAGCTTTGGATTCCTGTTCGACAAACACACATCTGGCCGCTCCGCGGCTCAATGCTTCTATGCCTACATTACCTGTACCGGCAAAAATATCCACGAAATTGCAGTCCACAACCTGATCGCCCAGTATGCTAAACAGTGCTTCCTTTACCCTGTCAGCTGTTGGCCTGCCTGTCCACCCCCGGGGCACGGTAAGTATCCTTTTTTTAGCAGAGCCGGCAATAATCCGCAAAGATTATTTCCCCTGCCCTTCTTTAAATAGCCATCTCATTAACAAAAATATTATAGCATAATCACTGTAAAAAATCGATTTTTTTGAAATATGCCTCTATTATCTGTGAAAATCACGATATATTCGTCAAAAAAAGGGGAAACTATTTTTGAAAACATTGCAGGGGGGTAATTGGAGTGAACCTTGATTTTTTTCAGTCGTTTAATATTAACGTCGACCTGGCCCTGGAAGCCCGGGAAATTATACAGGGGAAAAGCGGCCAGGAAATACCCGGGGTAAGAGTGGACCGGGAAAAATATGATTTTGCTACAGTAACCATCGTAAATGTGGAGGAAAAATCAGCCGAGTCCGTTATGGGTAAACCGGTGGGAACATATATAACCATAGAATCGCCGGTAATCAAAGATAATGACCCCGAAGCCCACCACCAAATAGGTGAAATACTGGCGGCACAGTTGATGAAGCTTTTTAATCTCCCTGAAGGCGCCTCCATACTGGTGGTAGGTCTGGGCAACTGGAACGCCACCCCCGATGCCCTGGGTCCCAAAGTGGTAAGCATGACCATGGTAACCAGGCATATATTCAATTATGCCCCCAAGGAGCTGCGGCCCGGTATGCGCAAGGTAAGCGCCCTGGCCCCGGGGGTACTTGGTCTGACCGGCATTGAGACCGCTGAGGTTATTCGCGGCGTGGTGGAAAAAACAGGCCCGAACCTGGTTATAGCCATAGACTCACTGGGCGCCAGGAACGTGTCCAGAATAGGTACCACCATACAGATTGCCAATACTGGTGTGAACCCGGGCTCCGGGGTGGGCAACCAGAGAAAAGCTCTGAACATGGAAACTCTGGGCGTTCCGGTAGTCGCCATCGGTGTGCCCACCGTGGTCAACGCGGCGGTTATTGCCAAGGATACAGTGGATCTGTTCATGGAGCAGCTTAGAAACAACCAAACCGTTTATAATGTTGTCAGTACTTTAAACCCCAACGTCAGCAGTCAGGTAATTGAAAAGATACTGGAACCATTCGGCGGCCAGCTAATGGTTACACCCAAAGAAATAGACGATTTGATTCAAAGAGCATCTAAAATCATAGCCGGAGGGATAACCAAAGCCCTGCACCCCAATCTACACCCGGACGAATACGAGTATTATCTTCATTAGATAAAAAAAGGGGCTGCCGCCCCTTAAGACTATCGGTCCTTCACCGCGATCTAATAAAAACCCCGCCTTTCGGCAGGGTTTTTCGGTTACGGCACTTTAAAGGCGCCAACCGTATATGTTTAAATGTTATCCCTGAGGGGTATCCAGGCTTACTCCGGTAGTGGCGTTGATGGCGCCCGCACCTGACTGCATCAGGGACGCTTCACCGAGAGCAACCAATCTCTTGGTTATGTTGCCACCTACATAACCGTTTTGTCTGGAAGTCAGCTGGCCTTTGTCAACCTGGTTATAATTTGTCAGACCCAGTTCGTTGGCCACCTCAAACTTCATAGCGTTCAAAGCGCTGCCGGCTCCGGGAACCACTTTTTGATTAGTGTTACGGGCCATTAAGTAAATCCCTCCTTTTGTTTTGATGTTAGTATTATCTCCCGTAATTAACTACAAATACGTAGTATTTAATGGCACTTCTGTAATATAAAATAAATTAACATATCTAGACCAAAAACAAAGGATAATTAATGAAGCAAAATTTTAACATATGCATAAAGCCAACTGTTACAGCACCGCCTTCGGCATTCTTGACCTTACGGCCACCTTTATCCAAAAATAACAAAAGTACTATGCTGCTTATACTATAGCACAACTTTTGACATAAATTAAAACAGGTACTAAATCTGGTATCTAATCGGGGACATTCCTCCTGCCTCAGAGCCAAGATTAGTTGGGGACATTCCTCTGACCCCAAAGTCAGGATTAGTTGGGGACATTCCTCTGACCCCAAAGTCAGGCTCCAAATAGAGGTGTGTCCCCTGACCTTTTTTGAGGTGTGTCCCCATTCCTTTGAATAGAGGTGTGTCCCCTTTCATCTAATCTATCCTACATTAATAAAAATCAAATCCTTATCAAAACGGTTTTTCAATTCTTCCAGCAGGCTTCGGTGTTCCGCCCTGCCCAGGACCGGATCCCTCAATAATAATTCCCGGGCTTCTTTCCGGGCTACTTCCAGTGCCCGAATGTCCCTGATCGGATCGGCTATTCTATAGGTTACTGCGCCGGACTGGCGGGTGCCGAACAGTTCCCCCGGACCCCTCAGTTCCAGATCCTTTTCCGCCAGCAAGAAGCCGTTGCCGGTCTGGCACATAGCCCTCAGTCTGGTCTCCGTATCTTCGCCCCGGGCATCGGATATGAGATAACAGATAGAGGCATATCTCCCCCTGCCGACCCTGCCCCTGAGCTGGTGCAACTGGGCCAGGCCAAACCTGTGCGCGTCTAATATCACCATTACCGTGGCATTGGGCACATCAACCCCCACCTCAACCACAGTAGTGCTTACAAGCACGTCTATAAGGCCGTCCCTGAACCGGTTAATAACTGTTTCCTTTTCTTCCGGCTTCATTCTCCCATGCAGCAGGTCTACCCGGCAGCCCCCGAGTTCTCCTGAGGACAGCCTGGAGGCCAGCTCCACCGCTGAAAGAAGATCAACCTTTTCCGATTCCTCCACCAGGGGGCAGACAATGTAAGCCTGCCTGCCCATGGTCACCTGTTCCAGTATTTTTTCATAAACACCAGCCATCCGGGAATGACGGTAAAAATAGGTTTTAACCGGAATCCTGCCCGGGGGTAAATCGGGTATGGTGCTCACCGCCAGATCTCCGTACAGGGTCAGGGCCAGGGTGCGGGGTATCGGGGTGGCGGTCATGACCAGCACATCCGGCTGATGTCCCTTGAACTGGAGCACGGCCCGCTGCTTCACCCCAAAGCGGTGCTGCTCGTCAATTACCACCATGGCCAGGTTTTTAAATTCAACATCTTGTTGGAGCAAGGCGTGGGTACCCAACACCACCCCTGTTTTCCCCTCTCTTATCTTTTCAAGAGCTTGTTGCCTGTTTTTCTTCTTCATGCCTCCGGTCAGTAAAGTAGTTTCCAACCCCAGGGAAGAAAAATATTTGCTGATGTTTTTATAGTGCTGTTCGGCCAGTATCTCCGTCGGCGCCATCAGCGCGGCCTGCAGACCGCTGTTTACAGCTTTAAGCAGGGCCATAACGCAAACCACAGTTTTACCCGCCCCCACATCGCCCTGCAGGAGCCTGTACATAGGGGTCTGTGCATCCATATCCAGGGAAATCTCCTCCCAGGCAGTTCTTTGCCCCGGGGTAAAACTAAACGGCAGGGAAGACAAAAACTGATCTTCCAAGCCGCTTTTTATTTTATAGCTGTGGTCTTTTTTTACGGCCACAATTGTGTTGCGGCGCATGGTCATTATGATTTGCTGTAGAAATAATTCCTCAAAAACAAATCTTCTCCGGGCCGCCCGATGGTCTTCTGAGCTTTGGGGAAAGTGCACCATTTGCAGGGCTGCTCCCAGATCTGGCAGTTTATATTTGGTGGCTAGCGAAACGGGGATAAAGTCATCCAGGCCGCCAGCCCACTCGTCCAGGGCAGACTTCACCGCCGCCCTCAGAACTCGCTGGCTGAGCTGTTCCGTAAGCGGATACACCGGCACCAGCCGGCCTGTATATAAAGCTTCGGAGCCGTCCTCCAGCTCATAGTCCAGCACCTGTAACTGGATTTGACCCATAAACCTGTTTATTTTGCCAGTCAGAAGCAGCCATGTGCCCTCATGCAATTGCTTTTTTATATACGGCTGGTTATACCACACCGCATAAAACAATCCGTACCCGTCATATAAGGCCAGCTTGGTAATGGTAAGACCTTTTCTGGGTTTGGATTCCTCCGCCCCCACAACTCTGCCCCGTATGCTGGCCCTAACCCCGCTGTCATAAGCATGGGCAGGTTTCAACTGGGTTCTGTCCTCGTATTCCCGGGGAAAATGATACAATAAATCCCCCACGCTGTTTATACTCAGGCGGCTCAACAGAGAGGCCCGTTTGGGGCCTACATTTTTCACATATTTAACTGGATTACTCCAGGGCAGTCCCCGCAATGGCATTACCCCCGCAAAGACAATTTCATTTTTTCAAACCCACATTTTGTGCGAAGCTAAACAGGCGAAGGCACCACAAAAGCTTTGCTTGGTGAATAATTATTCTATTATAATATATTAACATAAATAATCAGAACCGGTGCAATGCTGCGATGTCGCCCCCGATGAATTAATATATGCTTGCACCATTTTATTATTTTTGGTAAAATTACAAATGTGGTTTGTGCAAAGGAGGTGTTCACGTTGTCCAGAAAATGTTCTGTTTGCGGCAAAGGCGTACAGGTAGGCATGAAGGTAAGCCACTCCCATATTCGCACTAAAAGAACCTGGGCCCCAAACTTACAACGGGTGAAGGCCATAGTTAACGGTTCACCCTCTAAGATTCTGGTATGTACCCGCTGCCTCAGGAGCGGTAAGGTGCAAAGGGCAATATAATAACAAAAACACAGTTGAGCATACAAAAACGGCATTTAAGCCGTTTTTTGCTTTTCTCTAAAAAAAGGGGCTGCCGCCCCTTATGACTATCGATCCTTCACCCCGGATCTAAGGAAAGGGAACACACCTCTCTTCAAAGGAATGGGGACACACCTCTCTATAGAGCTTGGCTCTAGGGGTCAGAGGAATGTCCCCGATTGGAATGGCTCTGTGGTCGGAGGAATGTCCCCAAATATTATCCACTTGCAGACAGGGGGACGGTTCTCCTGTCTGCACTTTCTTAAAAAACCGTTCTTACGAACGGCTAATTCCAGACGCTAAGAGATCAGAGCGTTATGGACATTCCCTCCCGGGCTGCAAAGCAGTCGGGATAACGCTCCCTGGCCTGCTGCTCAATGGATTCCATGTCGCTGTCAGTGTGAAAAGGATCATGGTGGTATAATGCCAGCTTTTTTAACCCGGCGGCCTTTACCAGCTTTATTGCCTCCTGCCAGGTGGAATGGCCCCATCCCACCCTGGGAAAACTGCCGTTCGTTCCCAGGTATTCCTCATCGGTATAGTTGGTGTCAATTATTACCAGGTCCGTCCCACTGATAAAATTGCATATATTTAAATCCAAATCATCGTAATGCTCGTTGTCTGTCACGTAGCAGCAGGATTTTCCACCGTATTCCAGACGGTACGAGATACTTCCTCCCGGGTGGTTGTTATGGATAGTCTTAACAATAATGCCATCTCCCAGGTCAATATCATGTCCGCTGTCTACCTCTCTGAAATCTATGGCAGCTCCCATCTGTTCCAGAGATACCGGAAAGTGTGTATATTCCATTTGACCCCGCATAAGATTGGCAAAGGTTTGATTCATTTTACCCTGCCCGTAAAGAATGAAATTATTATCCTTTACAAAAGCCGGCCCAAAAAAAGGAAAGCCCTGAATATGGTCCCAGTGTGTGTGGCTGATAAAAATCTCCCCGGATATTTTTTTACCCTTTTTAAGCAAATATTGACCTAAATCCACTATACCGCTACCGGCGTCAAATATAAAGAGACGATCCCCTATCTGTATTTGCACACAGGAGGTGTTGCCACCAAATCTTATCGTATGAATACCGGGTACAGGCCTTGACCCCCTTACACCCCAAAAAGTAACATTGATATCTCCATTTACCATGCGCGTCTGTAGCCTCCGTTAAGGTCAGTTCCATTAACCTTCATTCCCTGGCAGTGCCCTTGAAAGTCAAAACCTGATGAAAAAATTACCAGCAGGAAATTCTACATTTTATTTTACCAAAACTACCATGTACAGGTAAAGCATATAATTTATCTTTACAAATAAAATAGTGCTCCCGGCCCATTCCCGGGCAGAAGATTTGGGTTAATTAAACCTATATGAATAACATAACCCAGTTAAAAAAAACGGCAGGTGAATAGTTTCATCACGCCGTTTAAATAAAATATGATTAAAGTATTTTATATATCCCATACCCTGGCGTTATCGAGGATATCACTCGCATTCCTATTTTTACAATAATTTCACCAGCCTGCCGTTATCGCTGATACCGGGAATACGGCCACGCTTAGCGATAGGTTTGCCGTCTTTTTCTTTTATGTCCATGGTCATATCGATAGCCGGGGCACCGGATATATAACTTCCAACCCCAAAGGCCTCGGCCCCTGCGGCGGACAGTTGGATAATCCGCTCCGGAATCACACCTCCGCTGACCAGTATTTTCACATGGCTATGACCGGCTTGATCCAGCCTGGCCCGCACTTCTCTCACCAGCCCCGGGGTCACGCCACCCCTTTCCCCGGGTGTGTCAAGCCTTACAGCGTCCAGTGCACCGCCCAGAGCTTCTGCTACCCTGAGGGTTTCCTCAGCTTCATCCTTGAAAGTGTCCACCAGCACCACCACTGGGGTTCCCTCCGGCATTACCCTGCGATAAGTTTCCGCCACCCGGACAGTATCCCCTACAATAAGAAAGACCGAGTGGGGAACAGTTCCCGAGGGCTCTATACCGGCCAGCCTGGCCCCGAGAATACAACTGTTGCTGTCCGCCCCTCCGATTACTGCAGCCCTCTCCATCACCGGCGCCACCGCCGGGTGCACATGCCGGGCACCGAAGCAAATAACCCTTCTGTCGCCGGCAGCTTCTTTACATATCCGTGCCGCCGTGGCCCAGCCGCTGGAACTGGCCAGTATGCCAAGCAGGGCTGTTTCATAAATGCCGAAATCGTCATAAGGGCCGGCAATGCGCAAAATCACTTCTTTTTCCCCGAAACGCTCCCCCTCAGGTAAGGACCAAACCTGCGCCCCGGTCCCGGCCAGCAGGTTTTTTACCTCCGGAACACCGGCTAAAACGCCATGTTTCCCGGCGAACACCTCTGCCACTACCGGGGTTTTGTCCAGTCCCAGAGCCCGGAGTATTTCCCTGGTCTTGATAAAGTATATATCAGTTGTCCAGCCGTATTTTATTTCCTCCTGGTCCGCTGAAAAAAGCCTGTCCCCGGGGGACACCTTAAATGAGGCAACCTCTTGGAGATTTTGCACCGTCTTTACCGAGGACAAAGTATTACCCCCTTCATCTAGACAATAGCGCGGTTGAGGTTTGCCATTTCAATGGCAACCACTGCGGCGTCCCAGCCCTTATTGCCGGCCTTAGTGCCGGCCCGTTCGATGGCCTGTTCGATGGTGTCGGCAGTAATTACACCAAAGATAGCGGGAACTCCGGCGTCAAGGCCAATTTTGGCTACGCCCTTGGATACTTCCGCCGCCACATAGTCAAAATGCGGTGTGGCGCCCCTGATTACCGCCCCCAGGCAAATCACGGCGTCAAAACGCTGCAGGGAAATCATCCGGCGGGCCACCATGGGAATTTCAAAGGCTCCGGGCACCCAGGCAATCTCCACATCCTGATCATCAACACCATGCCTCTTCAATGCGTCCAGCGCCCCGGATAACAGCTTATTGGTTATAAACTCGTTAAAACGTCCCACCACCAGTCCGAAACGGAGACCCTGTCCCACCAGATGACCTTCAAACACTTTAGCCATATCTCTTCTCCTCGCTTTACTCTTATCTTTACGGGTAGCCTGCAGGCACACCCTTTTATATTCCTTAAGGCCGTTCAAAAACAAGCATGGCGCGAAAGGCGAAGCCGGACAGCGCGGAGCGTACCGGAAGTACGTGAGCACTGGACGGCGAGCCTGACAAAGCCAGGCGCCGTTTTTCAACGGCCGCCTAGCCGATGTTCAGCAGGTGGCCAAGCTTACGCTTCTTGGTAGAAAGATAGAATTTATTCTCATCTCCCGGGCATATCTCTATGGGCACCCGGTCTACCACCTCCAGGCCGTATCCCTCCAGCCCGGCTATTTTTCTGGGATTGTTGGTTATCAGTCTTATCTTTCTCAATCCCAGTTCCACCAGTATCTGGGCGCCAAGTCCATATTCCCGCAAATCAGCAGGGAAACCCAAAGCCTCATTGGCTTCCACGGTATCCTTGCCCTGATCCTGCAGATTATAAGCCCTTATTTTATTTAAAAGCCCGATACCGCGTCCCTCCTGACGCATATAAAGGAATACCCCTACGCCTTCCCGTGAAATCATTTCCATGGCCCGGGCCAGTTGATCGCCGCAGTCGCAGCGTGACGAACCAAACACGTCGCCGGTTAAGCATTCCGAGTGTACACGAACCAGGGGAGCTTCCATGGAATCAAGATCACCCTTGACCAGGGCTATGTGACCTTTGTTGTCCAGCAGGCTCTCATAGGCCACGGCTACGAAATCGCCATATTTAGTGGGCAGTTTGGCCGAGTCCACCCTTTTGATTAATCTTTCAGTTTTGCGGCGATATTGAATAAGATCCGCAATGGTAGCGATCTTCAGTCCGTGGTGTCGGCAAAACTGGATTAATTCGGGCAATCTGGCCATGGTCCCGTCATCCTTCATTATTTCGCAAATTACCCCGGCGGGATAAAGTCCGGCCAGCCTGGACATGTCCACCACCGCTTCGGTATGACCCGCCCGGCGCAATACTCCGCCTTCCTTTGCCCTCAATGGAAAAACATGGCCGGGACGGCGTAAATCCTCGGGTCGGGTAGCGGAATTTAGCATGGCACTGACAGTGGCTGCCCGCTCGTGAGCGGATATCCCCGTGGTGGTGTCCTTATGGTCAACGGAGACGGTAAATGCCGTGCCGTTGGGATCGGTGTTTTTGGTGACCATGGCCGGCAGTTCCAACTCATCCAGCCTTTTGCCTTCCATGGGCATGCAAATAAGACCCCTTCCGTGTGTGGCCATGAAATTTACCGCCTCCGGGCTAACCTTTTCAGCGGCCATGATCAGGTCGCCCTCATTCTCCCTGTCCTCGTCATCAATCATTACGACTATTTTCCCCTGACGGATATCCTCAAGGGCCTCTTCAATGGTATTGACCTTAAAGCTCATTATTTAATCCTCCCTTATTAATGAATGGGGACACACCTCTCTATTGGGTCTGACTCTGAGGTCTGAGGAATGTCCCCGACTCTCTACATAAATCCTTTTTCTGCCAAGTATTCAAAGGTGATCCCCCCGGCTTTGTCCCCATCCTGCCCGGAGGGAGCAGTGTGTCCCATCAGCCTTTCTATATATTTGCCCACCAAATCCGCCTCGAGATTTACCGTCTCCCCTGTATTTTTATAGCCCAGGGTAGTTTTATGGGCGGTATGGGGGATTAAAGACACCCGGAAGCTGCTGGCGTCATAGTCCACCACAGTAAGGCTGGCGCCGTCCACGGAAATCGAACCCTTCTTAACAACGTAGCGTATTACCGCCGCCGGCGCGGTGATGGTAACAATGGTGGCTATGTCATGCTTTTCCCTGCCCAAAATGGTGCCCACACCGTCAATATGCCCACTAACCAGATGTCCTCCCAGGCGGTCGCCCAGTGCCAGTGCCCTTTCCAGGTTCACCCTGTCCCCCGGCTTCAGCCGGCCGAGATTTGATCTGGACAGGGTTTCCGCCATCACATCGGCGGCAAACAAACCCCGGCTAAACTCAACTACAGTGAGACAAACTCCGTTTACTGCGATGCTGTCCCCCAGCTTTATACCCTTTAGAACCTCCCGGGCTTCAATGGAGAGCCTCGCAGAGTCCGCCCCCCGGGCTACGGCCTTTACTAAACCCAGTTCCTCTATCAAACCGGTGAACATTTAATTATTCACCCCACTCCCTATATAACCTTCCACACATATATCTTCCCCGAAGCGGGTTACATTCACCCGCCTGATGCTCACCGCCTCCGCTAGGCGTTCAACGCCCTGACCGCCCACCGGGCCCGGGGCGCTGGCGCCGCCGATAAGCTTGGGGGCAATAAACCAGATTACTTTGTCAGCCACCCCCGCCGCAAGGACAGAGGCATGCACCTGGCCGCCGCCTTCCACCAGCACGCTGCAGATTTCCATGGCGGCTAATTTTTTCATCAAAACCCTTAAATCCACCCTTCCTCCGTCCCCATCCACGGTAATTATCCGTGCACCGGCGTCTTCCAGCACTGCCAGTCTTTCCGCAGGGGCCGCAGTGGTGGTAACGATGATGGTCGGAGCGGGTGATTCAACTCTCAAAACCCTGGCCTCCGGCGGCGTCCTGGCAGCACTGTCCAGTACAATCCTTACCGGATCCCTGCCGCCGCCTCCGGGAAGCCTGGTGGTCAGAGAAGGGTTATCCGCCAGCACTGTATTTATTCCCACCATGATGGCGTCGTAATGATCCCTCAGATGATGCACGTACTCCCGGGATTCAATTCCAGTAATCCACTGGGAATCACCGGTGCGGGTGGCGATCTTGCCGTCCAGACTCATGGCCGCCTTTAGCACCACAAAGGGCTGTCTGACGGTTATATATTTAATAAAAACCTCGTTAAGCCTGCGGGCCTCTTTTTCCAGCAGCCCGGATTCCGCCTCTATACCCGCTTCCCGAAGCTTATCCAATCCCCTGCCGGCTACCAGGGGATTGGGGTCGGTCATAGCCGCTACAACCCTGGTAACTCCAGCCTCTATCACTGCCTCGGTGCAAGGTCCGGTCCTGCCGTGGTGACAGCATGGCTCCAGGGTAACATAAAGCGTAGCCCCCCTTGCCTTCCCGCCAGCCTCTCTCAGGGCATGCACCTCAGCGTGTGGAGTACCGGCCCTGTGGTGATAACCGCTGCCCACAATTTTTCCGTCTTTTACCAACACTGCCCCCACCATGGGGTTTGGACTGGTGCGGCCCGTTGCCCTGGCCGCCAGTTCCAGGGCATTGCTCATATATTCCCTGTCCAACCGACCACCCTTTTCCAATAATAAATGCCAAAAACCCCGGGGTAAATAACCTCCGGGGCAAAACAAGCTAAGGACATACACTCACTATAAGAGCATTTGCCCGTTCTTGAAAACCTTCTCCCATCCAGACTGTGACTGTCGGCTCCGGCATCTGACCGGATCAACCTTTGCAGGCTCGCGGGCTCGGCTTAATAAAAGCCCCACCGCCGGTAGGGAATTGCACCCATCCCCGAAGGTATATTTTTTTTAGAAACACCTGAAATCATTATAGAATCATTGTGAACAGGTGTCAACAGCTGTTACGATTTTATCCATCCTCATCACACAGTCATCGCTATTTCGTAAACATACCCTTCCAGAAACTCATAGCAACTCCATAAATATATCACTTCAGTGGGCGGAAACTTAATTTTGGGTTTGCCCGCAGGGCTCATTATAATTTCTTTTAAAGCCTTGATATACGCTCCGGGTGGCAGTGCGGCAATATTTTCATAATGTTCCACGTCGCTTATATGCTTGCAAAAAACGGTGGGGTATTTTTTCATGGCCCTGAAACACAGATCCTTGGCCTCTTCCAGCCACTCCTTGCATATGTAGTACTTTTCAAGGTAATAGTAAATTATTACGATACAGATAGCGATAAAAACACAAATTTTCAGCATTGGGAAGCTGCGAAAGTCCGTTCTCTTATCGGCAATTCCAAGATTATAAGTAAACAGTTCCTTATAATATGTATAGCATTCTTCCAGTTCCCTTACAAAATCCGCCGAAGCCTCGTCATGTCCTGCCAAAGTATCCTTGGCCCCGGAGTGGACGAGCCGGTCAATCACTACTCCCATCCTGTCCAACATTGTTTTTTGCTCAGGGTCAAATGAAGCCCCCAACTCTACTTTGATGTATTCATTAAATTTCTCCCGCATAGTTTCAAGGGTCAGCGACTCCAGGGTTGTGCCCAGTATACCCGGCACCCGCAGTGTGATGGCAGATCCTTCATCATCATCATCTTTAGCCTTATCCGTTAAACGGTATACGATGCTGCCCGAAGCGGCATCAATAATTATACCCCCGGACCTTTCGTATTCACCATACAGCAATTTTTTCTTTACGTTACCGTCGATTTGTAGGGATATTTTGCTTAAGCCTTTCAACCAATTTCACCTGCCTACACATATTCCGGCGAAGAATAATATACTACATGTAATTGTTTTATCAAAGTAGCAAATAATAAATGAATCCTATTAAACTAATGTAAAGAAATAATTCTGTTAAAATCACTTTATTCCTGCTTAATTATTCTGTTTAGCCGTATTACATAAAATATTTTATATCAGGCAACCCGCTTAATTTATACTGGCTAACTATTCAACGTGCTATTTACTTTTTTAAAGTAAATAGAGAGCCTTTTCCCAGGCAAAAAAAATTGACCCTTGCAAACATTTACTAATTAAGGTTTACAAGGGTCTTAGGTTTATGTTTATTTTTCGTCAGGATTAATTTCAGTCAATTTCGTGGTCGGGTCAATGCTTTGCTGCACTGCTTTTTGGTGGTCAGAGTTACCTTTTTCCATTAAATCCTTAACTCTGTTTTCTAAATCCTTAAACCCCAAAAATATCCCTCCTGCTGCAATTACCCGTAAACAGTTGGGTTATTGCTTTTTTATAAGCATTTCCAGGAATATGAAATGCTAAACATAGATGAAAGGGGACACACCTCTCTATAGAGCTTGGCTCTCGGGGGTCAGAGGAATGTCCCCGATTGGATTGGCTTTGGGGTCAGAGGAATGTCCCCAACTTTATAAGTTTTCACTGGGCAGAGGCTCCAGCAACTGGTGAACCTGATCCCTCATTTCCGGCTGGGCCACCACAATTAATATATCGCCGGTCTGAATCACCGTTTCCGCCGACGGGGAAAATATTTCCTCGCCATTTCTGTATATAGCCAGCACGGTGGCGCCTGTCTTGCCCCTGAACTCCGCTTCCGCCAGGGATTTGCCCACCAGTGGGGAGTGACCCAGCACCTTTATTTCTTCAATACGCTGCAGCCTGCCGGCCATCTTGAAGGTATAATCAAGCAATTCGTTCATAAGTTTTTCAATTTCTAAATTTATTTTGTCCCTTTCCTTCAGCAGGTGCTGCAACTTCTCCTGCACATCGCGCAAAACCTGCTTCTGACCGCACTCAGCCAGAAATGCCTCGGCTGCCTTTTGGGATTTCACAACTACCCCAACCCCGGGTGATACCTGAACAATGCCGGTATCCTGTAACAACGTAAGAGCGCGACGTATGGTCTCCGGAGATACATTATACTTCCCCGCCAGGGTAGAACGGCCAAAAATTTTCTGCCCTACCCTGTACTCTCCCCTGACCACCCGGGTTGCTATATCCACCGCGATGTTGACGTAGCGGGCCATAAGATTTGATCCATGCGTATCCATTGTCTACTGATACTCCTCATCAATAAAGTTTGGTTGATAAAAGACTACAAATAAATTATAAACCCTTTCACGGATATGAAAATACCCCCTATAAAAATATAATTTCTTGGGGGTAATATTTCAGAAAAGGCAAGAAATATAGAAATCAAATGTTGATATTTTATGTTTTAACTTATCGATTCCACATTATAACCGCGTTCTTTAATTCTATCCACCACCGGGCCGGGCTCCGCCGTGCCGAGTCTCAGCATGATATCCACCTTGCGGTCAACCTTTTCTATACAGGCCACACCCACCAGGTTTATATCAAATTCTTTTACTATCTGCAACAATTCAGCCAGAGCTCCTGTACGGTCAGTGGTTTCCACCACGATCCTAGTGCCTGCCTTGCGGAAGCCGAATACCTTGATCAACGCGTCGAATATGTCGGTTTGAGTTATAATTCCGACCAGTTTGCCGCCGTCCACCACCAGCAGGCTGCCTATTTTATTATCTCTCATAATCAGAGCGGCTTCCTCAAGGGAACAAACCGGTTCTATGGTAATGGGATTTTTAGCCATTACCTCCTTTACCACCATTTTAGCCAGCAGGTAGTTCATCTCATAAATACTAAGAGTTGTCGCCGGCGAAGGGGTAACAGTCAGCAACTCCCTTTCGGATACTACTCCCATCAATTTCCCTTTTTCCACCACGGGAAGTTGTCTTATCTTCTGCTTTTTCATGATATTGAGGGCTTCCAGAATAGGTGTGCCTAGAGAAATAGTAACGGGATCGCTTGACATATAATTTCTTACAAACATTGAAATACCCCCTTCGATGACCGTCTATATATTACATTTAATCAGAATATGAATGCCGGTTACTACCCGAGAACGTTTATTCCAGTTGGATACTTCCAGAACACATATTCGCATAGAATAATTCACTTGTGCTATTTGACAATCAGTATGGGGTTACAGCAGGCCAAAAAGCTAAAACAATATCATTATGTAGGATGATAACCTTTATAATTCCCTTTTTCTAAAAAAAAAGCCGGTTAACCGGCGGGTAAATAATAATCTGAAACTACAAAACTTTCGTCAGGTTCAGCAAAAGCCAAAGCCGGTCACCCTTCTTAACCACGCCCTTGAGATAGTCCACATTATCCCCTGCCACCGCAGGAGGCTCTATTTCGTCTTCTGTGAAACGGCCCACTTCCAGTACATTGTCCACAATCATGCCCACCTTTTGCCCCTCATGCTCCACCACTATTATTCTGGTGGCGTCATTATACTCGTTGACCATCAGTCCCAACCTTTTGTTCAGGTTAATTACCGGGACAATGCTGCCCCTGAGGTTGATTATCCCCTCAACATAATGCCTGGTATTGGGAACCTGGGTAATAGCGGTCATACGGATAATTTCCTGAGTCTCCTGAATGGGTAGGGCATACTGCTGTTCATTTAGCTGAAAAATGACCAGTTGTTCTTCACTTTTCACAGGGCCTGACCCCCTTGTTATTTATTGCAACAAACCGCCTGTTTGCTTTATTTGAAATTTGACACCAAACTATAAAATTCCTTCAAGTGAATATTATGTATATAAAATAAAAAGTTTTTCTTATTTTTTTGGCTGTTCCTGTTTGATCAGCTTGTCTTTCACCGCCCCGCAGGATTTGCATTTGCCTGGCTTGCAGCGACTCTCCACGGTATTGCCGCATTGAGCGCAAATATATACCGCCACTAATTTCACCCCCTGTCATAAACAAACATATTAAGCGTGACCTCTTTGGGCCTCCTCCCTGATCTCCCTTACCGCCGCCGCAGGGTCTCCTGTGTTGAAAATAGCTGAGCCCGCAACCAGCACGGTTGCCCCGGCTGCAGAAACCGACGCTGCAGTAGCGGAGCTTATGCCCCCGTCAACCTGAATTTCCGCCGGAGAACCTGACTTGCTGATCATTTCTTTTACAATTTCTATTTTAGCCAGCATTTCCCTGATAAATTTCTGCCCGCCGAAACCAGGGTTGACAGTCATCACCAGCACCAGGTCTAGCATATGGACAACATATTCGATTACTCCCGGGTGAGTGGCCGGATTAAGCGCCACCCCCGCCTTTTTGCCTTTCTTTTTAATCATTTCCACAGCGCGGTGCAGATGCGTAACCGTTTCCGCATGCACTGTTACGATGTCTGCGCCGGCCAGAATAAAATCATCTATATAATTCTCGGGCTTTTCAATCATTAAATGAACATCGAAAACCATACCACAACGTGGTCTAAGCGAAGATACCACCAGCGGCCCGATGGTAATATTGGGCACAAAGTGACCGTCCATAACATCAATATGCAGATACTCCGCCCCGGCCTTTTCAACAACTTCCACAGATTCCCCCAGCCTGGAGAAATCCGCCGATAATATAGAAGGCGCCAGCTTGATCATCAATATTTCCTCTCCTGCTTTATAATTTCATCCAGAAACTGCAAATAGTTACCGTATCTTGCAGGGCTGATTATATTTTTGCCCACGGCTTCCTTCACAGCACAATCCGGCTCACTGGCGTGAAGGCAGCCGCTAAAGCGGCACTGCCCCATAAAACGCTCTATTTCCGGAAAAAAGAGTGATAGCTCTTCCCTTTTTATGTCGGGCAGAAAAATCTGGGAAAAACCCGGCGTATCAGCTACCAGACCCCCGTCTTCCAGGGAAAGCAGTTCTACATGCCTGGTAGTGTGCCGGCCCCTTTTTATTTTTTTGCCCACCTCGCCGGTTTTTAGGGAGAAACCCGGCTGAACAGCGTTAAGCAGGCTACTTTTACCCACGCCGGAGGGACCTGCCAGCACCGAGATTTTGCCTTTCAATAAAGATCTCAATTCACCGACGCCCATACCGTTATAAGTACTGGTTTCCAGCACGGTATAGCCGGCCCTGCTGTATATATCCAAAGTCTCCCGGTGGCTGCCATCCGACAGGTCCGTTTTGTTCAGGCAGATGACCGGCTCAACTCGGGCATAATCAGCCTGTACAAGGAGCCTGTCCAGCAACACCATAGTCAGGTCGGGCTCCCGTACCGCAAATATTATGACGGCCAGGTCAACATTGGCTACGGGAGGCCGGAGCAGGGCATTGTTCCTGGGATATACCTTATCTATTACCCCCACCCTGCCGTGCCTCGGGATTATGCTTACCCTGTCCCCGACCAGCACCTCAGTTTTGTCCAGCCTGAATTTTCCCCTAAGGGAACACTCCCACAAGCCGTCATCCAATTGCACGTAATAAAAACCTGCAGTAGCCTTCAGCACCACTCCGGCCATGTGTTTCTTAACTTTATCCTTTGTTACATTCACATCTTTTTTTCCCCCACTCATTTCAAACCTTAAAATTGCTTGAAGCCCCTTTGTGTATCATCAACAAAAACCTTGATGGTTGCCTTGCCCCAGTATTCCACTCGCTCCACCACCCTGTCGCCCGCCTGGTGCTGCCTGACATAGGCGTTCCGCGTGCCCTTAATGTCGGTAACCTCTATGCGCACCAAGTGGTACTGGCCATCATCCGGTATTTCCGTTTCCGGAACCCTCACATTGGCTATCCTGACCGGCGGTCCGGGACCGTCACTTATTGTCAGTTTGACCTGGGCGCCCTCCTGTACAGAGGTTCCCGGCAGGGGATCCTGGGCTATCACCTGGCCCCGCAGGTAATCAACACTAGTTTCCCTACCTATATCAGGGCTTACCTGCAATTTCAGCTCTTCCAGTTTGGCAGCCGCGGCTTCTTGTGTCATTCCGGTGAAATCCGGTATTTGTATCTCTACCTTCGGACCCTTGGACACATATACCGTTATTGCGGAGCCCCTGGGAGCCTGGGACAATTCCTTCGGCTCCTGCTTAAAAATCTTTCCCTCGGGTGCCTGATCGCTATAGTCCTCCTGTATTTGGTCATTGAGTTTAAAACCATTCTCGGTGAGCATGATTCCAGCGTCCTGGGCCGTAAGGTTCAATACACTGGGGACGGTTCTTAAATCCTGACCCTTGCTGATGGTAAGGGTAACCACCCGGTTCTTCTTAACCAACCTGCCCGGCTCTATATCCTGTTCTATCACATATCCGGCCTGCACGCTGGAGTGAAAAGCCTCCTTCACCTGTACCTGCAGGCCCTTGTTTTCAAGGGTAAACCTGGCATCATCCATGAGCATGTTTTTAACCAACGGCACCTCCACCTCGGGTACATTAATAAACATATTAAAGGCAAAGGCCCCTCCGGCGATTATTATACCCAGCAAAACCAGCAGGGCTGCCCAGCCGCCCCGGGTCAGCCTCTTTTTCTGAACAGGTCTCTCCTGCCGGGCGGATTTCAGTTCCTCACCCCTGATTACCCTGGTGGCATCCTCATCCAAAGGTATAAAACGGGTAACGTCACCGCTGCTATCCCTGACGGAGTTTTCCAGCACCCGGGACATTTCCCCGGCACTGCTGAAGCGCCTGTCGACACTTTTCTCCAGTGCCCTGCAGACTACCTGCTCCAGCGCGTGAGGTATCCCCGGCCTTATTTTGGAAGGGGGCGGAGGCGTTTCCTGGATATGCTTTAACGCCACTGATATGGGACTGTCACCGGCAAAGGGGACCGTGCCGGTAAGCATTTCAAACAGAACCACCCCGATGGAATATAGATCGGATTTAGGTCCGGCCGGCTCACCCCTGGCCTGTTCCGGAGAAAGATAATGCACGGAGCCCACGATGGTATCGGTATGGGTCATGGTAGCAGTACCGGTTTCCATGGCGATTCCGAAATCAGTAAGCTTGGCCTTGCCCGTTCTGGTAATTAATATGTTATGGGGTTTAACATCCCGGTGTACTATCTTATTTTCATGGGCATGCTCCAGGGCGTCACATACCTGTCTGGCAAACTGCACGGCCCTTTCCGGAGGTATCGCTCCTTCCCTTTTGATTACTGTTTTTAAATTTTCACCGTCTATATACTCCATCACCAAATATTGTATTTTATCCTCCGTGCCCACGTCATAAATACTGACAATATTGGGATGGGAAAGGCTGGCCACCGACCGGGCCTCCCGCCTGAAACGGCGTACAAAATCTTCATCCGAGGTATACTCAGGGCGTAAAATTTTAATGGTGACCAGGCGGTTTAAAATGGCATCCCGTCCTTTGTAGACGATGGCCATACCCCCGCCGCCAAGCTGTTCCAAAATTTCATACCTGTTTCCAAACATCTTGCCCAACAACGGCTCTTCACCTCAATTCTGTCTAAAACTTGCAGCTTTTTTCGACAACATCTATCAAAATATAATAAACATTATAACATACCGAATTTTATCTTCCTTGCAGGTAGCCTGCCATAATGGCCCTGGCCACCGGTGCGGCCTCCCTGCCACCGGCCCCGGAATTTTCCACGATCACCGCCACGGCGATGCGAGGATTTTGCGCCGGGGCAAAGCCCACAAACCAGGCATGGGTTTCCCCACCGGGATTCTGGGCCGAGCCGGTTTTGCCTGCCACGGGTATACCCGCAAGGGAGGCTGCCGAGGCGGTTCCCCGGGTAACTGCCTCCTGCATGGCCGTGGTTATTTGGGCCGCTATGGCCGGGGTCATGGCTGTATGCAATAGCGCGGGGCTATTTCTTTCCTTCACTGCACCCTTTGCCGTTTTGACCCCGGTAAGCAAATATGGAGTCATTACAGCCCCTTTATTTGCTATACCAGCGACTACCAGCGCCATCTGCATGGGACTGACCAGTATTCTCCCCTGACCTATGGCCGTGGAGGCAATCTCCGTTTCGGTAAGGTGTCCCTCCGGCAGCATACCGGGTCTGTAACGTATATATTTTAGGCGCTCTTCTTTAAACCTGTCGTATTTAACCGATTCGGGCTCCGACTCAAAATCCTTCTGAGCTCCGGTGACGAAACCGAAGGACCGGGAGGAAAGCCTTATGCCTTCCTCCCCCAGTATCAGGCCGTAATGGGCAAAGGCCGAATTACAGGACTGCGCCAGGGCATCATTAAAATCAACCTGGCCGTGCACTTTGTTATCTTTTAAAACAAAGCCGTCCACCGTAATGCTTCCGGTGCAGTTGTAAATATCCTTAACAGCGCCGGCATCCTGGCTCAGTATACCGGCCGCAGTAATCAGCTTGAATGTTGAGCCGGGAGGATACGCGCCAAAGGAGGCACGGTCCAACAAGGGTGAGTTCTCAGTATCCTTGGCGATATGGTCAAAATAGGTAATATCCACCTGTCTTTCCGACT
Source organism: Peptococcaceae bacterium BRH_c4b (assembly GCA_000961595.1). GTDB lineage: Bacteria > Bacillota > Desulfotomaculia > Desulfotomaculales > Desulfocucumaceae > Desulfocucumis. The sequence goes on along the minus strand of LADO01000050.1, from coordinate 33,139 downwards.
GCTTACCGTTAAGCTCATATTTTTCTGTATTTTTACCTACCACCTGATCAATTTTATTCGGATCGTATCCCGGCGTGCTGGCCAGTACAAGTATGGCTCCGGTGGCCGGATCAATGGCCACCACCGCACCCCGTCTCCCCCCCAGCAAGCTTACCGCCTTTTTCTGTAAATCAGCGTCCAGGGTGAGATACACGTCGTAGCCATATACGGGACGGTTCAGCAGGTGTTTAATCACCTTGTCTACACTGCCGCCATCATCCATGGCCAGCAGGTAGGTATCATACAGCGATTCCAGCCCCGTGCGCCCGTACCGCTGGGAAACAAAGCCGATTAACTGGGCGGTGGCATCCTTATAGGGATAAACACGTTTCTTGATCCCTTCTTCTTCTACATCCCCGGCCAGTATCCGGCCGTTGCGGTCGTATATGGTCCCCCTGCGGATGCCCGCCTCCGCGGCCGCCAGCCTGCGATTGTGCGGATCAGTGGCCAGGGCCGGGCCCATGTAGATATTGATATAACCCAGATAAATCATCTGTGCCAGAAAAATAGATATAAAGAAATATCCCAGTCTGCGCAAGTTATTTTTCATTGGCAAAGGCCTCGTTGGAAATATTCATGAGCATGCCCAGGATAATAAAATTGGCTACCAGAGAACTCCCGCCGTAACTCACAAAGGGCAATGTAACGCCGGTCAGAGGAAGCATTTTGATCACCCCGGCTATGATGATAAAGGACTGTAAGCCCATCAGGGCAGTTAATCCTCCCGCCAGCAGGGCGGAAAAATCATCCCTGGCCGATATAGCAATGCGAAAACCCCTGTAAATAAAGAACAGGTATAAAAGAATAATGCCCACACCACCCATAAGTCCCAGTTCTTCGGTAATAGCAGAAAAGATAAAGTCCGTATGCACGGCGGGAATGAATTTGGGGTACCCATCCCCCAGTCCGGCCCCGGTAACACCGCCGGCGCTTATGGCAAACAGGGATTGGGCAATCTGATACCCCTTCCCGGTGATATAACTCCAGGGATCCAGCCAGATGGTGAAGCGAGCGGCTACATGTTGGAACATTTTTCCGGCCACCCAGGCCCCCGCCAGAAAGAATGCCGTGCCGAAACCAACATAAGCCAGCCTGGCGGTGGCGATGTAAATCATGGCCAAAGAGGTGCTAAAATAAATCAGTGCAGTGCCGAGATCCCTTTGAAAAACAAGCAGCAAAAGGGCTATCCCCCACATACCCAGCAGTGGCCCCCATACCTGGGGACCCGGTAGAGACATGCCTAGCACGGTACCGGAACCCCTGGTAAGGGCCAGCCTGTTCTCCGCCATAAAAGAAGCCAGAAAAATAACTACCAATATCTTAACAAATTCCGACGGCTGCAAACTGAATAGCTTGAAATCCAGCCAGCTTTTGGCCCCGCCCATCTCGACACCAAAAAAAATGGGCAAAAGCAAAATCACCACACCGGAAGCGGCAATCAAATATTTATATTCCGCCAACACCCGGTAATTAGTAAGCAGCCTGGTGGTCAGCAGCAGCATCAGCAAACCCACCATCAGCCAGACGAACTGGCGGTAGGCATAAGCAGGCTGCAATCTATAAAGAAATATTAAACTGGTATAAGAGAGCAGCGCGGTAACCGGCAAAAGAAAGGGGTCCCCCCTGAATCCCCTGAACTGCCAAATCAAACTGACCAGCATAAAGGCCAGGGCCGGCACAACAGCGCCGGCGAATATAATCCTGGGTTCCTTTAAAACCCACAGATAAATAGCCATAGCCCCGGCTGCCAGATACGCCGCGGCGGGGATTAGTAATTTCATTTCCATCCTGCGCTGCTCGTAACCAATCTTTTCCATAGTATATTCCTTAGTATATTCGTTGTCCCGCCACCCTGTGATTAGCATGAAAGAATTGTTACTATTCAGGTAGTCAGTAGTCAGAATTCAGACATCCATGCCGCGAGCGGCACCATCAGAGTATGAAAATCCAGACACTTTATGTCATTCTGAACGAAGTGAAGAATCCAAGATCCTTCGCTAACGCTCAGGATGACATTTTCCTAGACTTATTTTCAGGCAGAATATTTCAAAACAAACAAACCGTTCTCTCATTCTGACTCCTGACTACTTACAAAGAATTCAGGGTGCGATGAGTACTACCGAAATATTATCATTGCCGCCCCTGTCCATAGCTGTCCGAACCAGCTTATGCACGGCATCGTCCAGGTTATCCGATTGCCTGTATACAGCAAGTATTTCGTGGTCCTCCAGCAGCCCGGTCAAACCGTCGGTGCACAACAGCAAAATATCACCCGGCTTCAACTCCTGAGTTACCAAATCTACATCCACTGCCAGCTCTGTGCCCAGGGCCCGGGTTAAAACATTCCTTTGCGGGTGCTCCCTGACCTCCGCCCGGGTAATACCTCCTACGTTGAATAATTCCTGTACCAGAGAGTGATCCCGGGTAAGCTGGGATATTTTCGATCCCCTGATTAGATAGGCCCTGCTATCCCCCACGTGGGAAACTGTGGCTTTGCCATCCTTTAAAACCACAGCGGTAAGGGTGGTTCCCATACCTTTCAGGGAAGGCTCCCCGCCGGATGAAGAAAACACATTGCTGTTGGCGTTCTTCACGGCCTCAATCAGAGTGCGGCCCATATCACCGCCGCCACTTTTTCTGATATATTGCTCCAGGTCATGCATAGCCATATTGCTGGCCACTTCCCCGGCCCGATGTCCGCCCATACCGTCGGCCACAGCAAACAGGCCTATATCGGCCGCCGCCAGCACGCTGTCCTCATTCTGCTGTCTCACCCTGCCAACCTCAGTGGCCTGGCTCCATTTCATAAGCCCACCTCACAAACTTCAGGGTAACCCCTCCGATCCTGACCCGGTCCTCATCAGCCAAAACCGTAGGCATATGCACCTTTGTCTCATTTAAAAAAGTGCCGTTGCTGCTTTTTAAATCTTCTAGCCAGAATTGCCCTTCCCTTTTGCTTATGCGGGCATGCTCCTGCGATGCGAAGGGGTCCGGAATCATAACGTCGCTTTCGCGACCCCGTCCCAACACTGATTTCCCAGCCAACGGAAAAACCGTTCCCGCAGCAAGCTGGCGGTCGGGACTGGCCAGCACCACCATCCCGGCTTCGACCCCCGGGATGGGTTCCGGTTCCTCTCCAGGGATCATCTGGTGATATGTCTCTTCATCTCCCGGTCTGCCCTGCCTGCGGTCCTTCTCTACGCCAGAAAATACGGCAGCCTGCTCGCGATAACCCTTGAACATCATTCTGGCCAACTGAAAGATAAAAATATATAGAAGAATTAAACACAAATAGCGAAAAAACGTTAGCAGAGCTCCAAGCACAACTACTCCACCTTTAACATACACAGGGTTGAGCCGAATTTTACGGCGTCACCAGATGCAAGTTCCTTTTTATTAACACGCAAACCGTTCACAAAGGTGCCGTTGGTACTCCCCAGATCAGTTACAATCCACGCCCCGCCGGAAAACTCCAGACTGGCATGGCGCCTGGAAACGCTGTTATCGGCCAGTAGTATTTCGCTGCCCTCCCGCCTGCCTATGATCACCGGAAAACCTTCCAGCTCAAATATGCGCCCCTTCTGAGTTCCTTCCTGAACCACAAGGAAAAAACAATGATCCTGTTTCACCGCCGGCACTGGTGAAGTATCCCTTAGCGGCCTGAAACACAGTGTATCTTCGAATTCCTCAACCCGGCATTCATCCGGATCCTCCCCGGTGAGCTGCGGGACTGTGCCAAAAGCCGATTCCACCCGTAACTGCCCCGGCTTTAAATCCTCGTCTCCCTGAATAATTACCAGCGGTTTGGCCACCAGGGTAAAGTCCTTTTCAAGAGCCTTCTGGCTGAGATATTCCTGTAGTTCGGAAGCCAGCGCCCCGGCTATGCTACCCACCGCCAGCCAGTCTTCGCGGCTGAGGAAAACGGTATACTCGTTGGGGGCATAAACAAGGTTCACACTTACCCTTTTTTTGTCCCTCATCTCCCGGGCCAGTCTTTTGGCTATATCCACAGGCTGCACCCGGCCTTTGAATTTATCCCGGAAAAAACCCTCTATATATTTTTCCAGACCGCCTTCCAAACCAGAAAAAAGTCCCACCTGATCACCTCTAATCCCCGGACTGGGATATATTCCTCCGTCTCAGCTGGCCGCAGGCGGCATCAATATCCTCACCCAGCCTGCGGCGCACGGTTACCCTGATACCGGCTCTCTCCAGTTCCTGCCTGAAAGCTTGCACTGTACCCGGTCCGGTCGCCGTATACGGCTTTCCGGGCACCCGGTTAAAGGGAATAAGATTCACATGGCAGAGCATGCCGCGCAATAGTTTAGAAAGTTTAGTGGCATGTTCCCGGCTGTCGTTAACGCCTGCTATTAAAGCGTACTCAAAGGTCATCCTGCGGCCTGTGGTTTCAATATAACGGCGGCAGGCTTCCATCAGGCTGCCCAGAGGATACCTGTTATTTATAGGCAAAAGATTACTCCTGAGCCCATCTTCCGGTGCGTGCAGAGAAACAGCCAGGGTCAGGGGCAATTTCAGATTAGCCAGTTTCTCTATCCCCGGCACGACACCGCAGGTGGATAGGGTGATGTGCCGCATACTTATGTTGAGGGCGTAAACTGCCGTGACCAGATAAATAAATTTTAGCGTGTTGTCCAGATTATCAAGGGGTTCCCCCGTACCCATCAATACTATCCGGGAAACCCTCTCACCTGTGTCCCTCTGCACGGACAGAACCTGATCGTATATTTCTCCGGGGCTCAGGTTCCGTACCTTTCCCCCGGCGGCGGATGCACACAGCCGGCAGCCCATCCGGCAGCCCACCTGAGTGGACAGGCACGCGGACAGGCCGTATGTATAGCGCATGAGCACCGTCTCCACCGCCTGGCCGTCGGCCAGACCCAGTAAATACTTCACAGTGCCGCCGCGTCCGGAAACCTGCTTTTTTAATACCTGTAGCGCGCCGGGAGCATATGCTGTAGACAGTGACTCCCGCAGCCCCCTGGGTATGTTCGTCATCTCGTCAAAGGATGCTGCACCCTTTTGAAAAAGCCACTCCGCCACCTGCCTGGCCCTGTAGGCGGGGTGGCCCATTTCTCTGATCATATTTTCGAGTTCCGCTAAGGAATAATCTTTAAGGTTTTTTTTCATTTTCAGGCTACCATCATATATACAGCATCATTGATCAATCTATTTCTACCCCTTTATACTAATCCCTTTTTTCGCATTCTGGCGATAAAAAAACCATCCGTTCCATGCTTATGCGGCAGTAGCTGCAAATAGCCGCTGGCCATGATCTGCTCCAGGCCCAGTGTCTGAGGCAGGTAAGGGGTTAAATCCTCCATTACGAATAGAGTATTGTCCTCTATAAAATGTTTCACCTGGGCCAAATTTTCTTCCTCTGCCAGGGTGCAGGTGCTGTAAACCAGCACCCCTCCCGGCTTCAGGCAGCGGGAGGCGCTATTTAATATGCGCCGCTGCAGTTCCAGTATTTCCGGTATCTGCTCCGGGGTCCTGCGCCAGCGGGAATCCGGTCGCCTCCTCAACACGCCCAGGCCGGAACACGGCGCGTCCACCAGAACATAATCCGCCTTACCGGCCAGATCCCCGGAAAAATCCCTGGCGTCAGCCAGAAAAGAGTGCACGCAGTTTATGCCCAGCCGCCGGCAGTTGTCTTCAATAAGATTTAATTTATGGGGGTGTATATCCGCCGCCATAACCGTTCCCCTGTCCCCCATCAACTGGGCCAGATGAGTGGCCTTGCCCCCGGGGGCACTGGTGGCGTCCAGGACAAAGGAACCAGGCACCGGAGATAACGCATGGCCTACCAGCATGGAACTCTCGTCCTGAACCTGAAAAAGCCCTTCCTCAAAGGGCTTAAATCCGTGCAGGGACATAAATCCTTCTATATACAGTCCTTCCGGGGCAAAGGTGGTGACACGGGAGTCAACCCCTTCTACAGCCAGCCGTTCCGCTAAATCTTCCCTGGTAATTTTAAGGGTATTGGTGCGGATGGTATTGGGGGCGGGTGCATTGTCGGCCCGGCAGAGGGCAATTGTATCGTCCGGTCCGTAATCCCTCAGCCACCTTTGCACCAGCCAGGGAGGATGGGCATAGCGAAGGGCAATGTGCGCTACGGGATCGCTTTCATAATCAGGGTATGCTATATTTTTATAGCCCCTGGCGAGGTTGCGCAGCACACCGTTGACAAAATTAACAGCACCGGCATGGGCATATCGACCGGCCAGGTTAGCGGACTCATTAACAGCCGCTGAATCCGGAACCCTGTCCATGAATACAATCTGGTATGCCCCCAGGCGCAATATGCTCCTTAACCAGGAAGTCTGTTTTTTCATGGGCTGCTTCAGGAAATGACCCAGCAGCCAGTCCAGTGTATTCAGATTCCGCAGGGTACCATAAACAAGTTCCGTAGCAAATGCGCGGTCCAGCTTACCCGGGCGGTGTTTCTCCAAAAGCCGGTTTAGAGCAATATTGGAGTACGCACCCTCCCCGTCAACTTCCTTTAATACCATCAGGGCAATTTCCCTGGCATTCGGCTTTGGCAAATTGTCTTCCGCCTTCCGTCCCCGGCAAAAAATGATTAACGGCCTCTTCCACCCGGGGCATATATATACAGGTATTATAACACGGCCCGTTGGGCCGTGAATTTGTTATGCCCAGCACCGGCACGGGGTTGGAATCCTGAATGCCGCTGGTTAAATCCCGCTCACAGGCAATGGCCACAATGGCCCTGGGCCGGTACTCCTTTACATACTTCCTGGCCAGGGTCCCGCCTGTGGCAATCCCCATGTTGATACCGTAAGCGTCCCTCATCTGCAGCAAGTCACTGACGCTGCACCTGCCGCAGCGGCGGCAGTTGTTTATGTCTACAGTAATTTTGTGGGGGCATTCAGTGTTTTGCAGGCAGTGGGGCGCCAGCAGCAATATCTGATCGGGCTTAAGCTTCATGCGCAGCGCCCGGACCAGTTGATTGTTGACTTCAATATAGGAGTTTTTAACCCTGTCTATATCAAATTTGAAAAGCCTGGCCAGACCTATAACCACGGGGAACAGCATATTAACCGCCACCCGCATAGGCCCGTTCAATAGAAATATTTTTTTGGCGTAAAGTAATGACAACACTATACCCAGGATTCCCAGACCCGCCAGCATTACCCCCATGGCCAGGACGCCCACCAGTAAAACCAGTATAATCTGGTGCAGCAGGGAGCGGCCGGGATAAAAAATCAGGTACCATACCCCGAAGGTAACACCCCCCACCACCAACAGGCTGAGCAATAGCAGCCCGAGAAAAATTCGTTTGCGCACATGGGGGTGAATGCTGTCCAGCACCTTTCTCATGTCCGGGCACTTCCCTTCGGGGGTTGGAACTGCCGGGCACAGTCCGGTTCGCCCAGGAGGGTGCCCGGCGAAATGACATTGCCCCGTAAAAAGTCCTGTGCCCGCAGGCGCCTGCCGCCCTGAAGTTGCAACTCGGCTATCTCCAGCGGCCCTGTCCCGGTCATTACCTCAAGCACGTCCGGTCCGGCAGCAGTTACAGTACCCGGGCTGCAGGCAGCGGATAAATTTTCTCTTTTCATGCTGTCTGGACTTCCCGGTAATTTAGCCCGCCATATTTTCACAACCTTATCTCCCAGCAAAGTCCTGGCCCCGGGCCAGGGGTCCATACCCCGCACCCTGTTAAATATAGCCAGGGCTGAATCAGCCCAGTTGATCACTTCATCCTCCCGTGTAAGCATGGAGGCATAAGTGGCCCCGGTATCGTCCTGAGGGACGGGCTGAATTTCCTTCCGCTCCAGCAAAGCGATGGTTTTAACCAGCAGATCCGCCCCCAGCCGGGACAGCCTGTCATGAACGGAACCCACGTTTTCTTCCGGTGCTATGGGAGTTCTTTGACTTAGCAGCATGTCCCCGGTGTCCAGGCCCTTATTCATAAACATGGTAGTTACACCTGTTTCAGTTTCCCCGTTGATAACCGCCCGGTGAATGGGCGCCGCCCCCCTGTAGCGTGGCAACAGCGAAGCATGCAGGTTAATGCATCCCCTGGGGGGCATCTCCAGTATCTCCCGGGGAAGAATTTGCCCGAAAGCAACCACTATAATTACGGCCGGGCTGATTTCTTTTATTATCCCGATAAAATCGCTGTTTTTTATCTTTTCGGGCTGCCACAGCGGCAATCCCATGTCCAGGGCCGCTTGCTTGACCGGAGAGGGACGTAATTTTTTCCCCCTGCCCCCGGGCCGGTCCGGCTGAGTCACCACACCTGCTATATTGTGCCCGGCGGCATGCAGCGCCCTCAGAGAGGGCACCGCAAAATCCGGGGTGCCCATAAACAATAACCGCATATCAATCGCCTCAACTCTATTCAGGTATTCAGAATTCAGTAGTCAGAATTCAGTAGTCAGAATTCAGAATACTTCGAGACGATAAACCGTTCTCTCATTCTAACTCCTGACTACTGACTACTGAGTAGTTACTTATATTCTTGCCAAATTTTCCACTGCTAAAAAATATTAAAAAAAACCGGGGGTTATTTTATACGCCGTACATTTATGGCCTTATCGGTAAACAGTATACCTTCCAGGTGATCTATTTCGTGTTGAAGAACCCGGGCCAGAAAGCCTGCGGCATTGATTTCCAGTTCCCTGCCGTTGCGGTCCAGCCCCTTTACCACTACTTTGGCCGGCCTGCTGACATCACCCATCCATTCAGGCACGCTCAAACAGCCCTCCGTGTCTGTTTCCTCGCCGGATGCCTCACAAATAACCGGATTGATTAGTTCTATCAAACCATCACCAGCATCAACCACAATTATCCGTTTGGATACCCCTACCTGTGGGGCGGCCAGACCGACGCCTTTATTAGCATACATTGTATCTCTCATATTGATCAGCAGTTTAACTATGTTGGAGGTTATTTTCGGCACCTCCCTGGCTATCTCCCTCAATACATCGTCTCCGGTTTCCACAATATTATAAACTGCCATTTTATCCCCTTCCCGTCCGGCTTTATTCAGGTATTCAGAATTCAGTAGTCAGTATTCAGTATTCAGACATCCATGCCGCGAGCAGCAGCATCAGAGTATGAAAATCCAGGACACTTTATGTCATTCTGAACGAAGTGAAGAATCCTAAGATCCTTCGCTAACGCTCAGGATGACATTTCCCTAAACTTATTTTCAGTGCAGTAATTAAAATACTAACATTCTGACTATGACTACTGACAAATTACATCAAATTCTGGGGGTCGATGTCAAGCACCACAGAAATTTTTCTATTTTGCCTGAATCCCGCGCTATTATATAAATTGGTCAGAGCCCGGCGCAGGGCGACACCGCCCTGGCCCTTTATTATTATATGATAACGGTAACGATCCTTCACTCTGGCCAGGGGCGCCGGAGCTGGCCCCATATATTGGATGCTTTCGCTGGAAGATTCCTTTTCCATCAGCTGGCGCACTTTATCGGCAAAGGCCTGAATTTCACCCTCATCCGTCCCCGTCATTAAAATACGGGCCAGACGCACAAAGGGAGGATATTGCATAGCCTTGCGTACTCTCATTTCCAGCCTGAAAAATTCACTATAATCATGTCCTGCTGCACAGCGTATGGAATAATGTTCAGGGCTGAAAGTCTGCACCAGCACATCACCGCCGAGTTCGCCGCGCCCGGCCCTCCCGGCCACCTGGGTTATAAGCTGAAAGGTCCTTTCTGCAGCACGGAAATCGGGCATGTGCAGGGAAGTATCGGCGTTAATTACCCCTACCAGGGTAACCCCGGGCAAATCGAGCCCCTTGGCCACCATCTGGGTTCCCAGCAGAATATCCGCTTCTCTTTCCCTGAAAGCCCGCAATATCTCACCATGGGAACCCTTACGGGAGGTGGTGTCTCCGTCCATGCGCAGCACCCCGGCCCCCGGGAAAAACATTCTAATCTCTTCTTCAACCTTCTGGGTACCGGTACCATAATAACCCACATGTCGGCTGCCGCACTCCGGGCAGACCCCCGGAGCCGTAAGGGAGTGGTTGCAGTAGTGGCAGCGCAGGTTCCCGTTGGCATGGTAGGTCAGGGAAATATCGCAGTGCGGGCACTTCATAACCTGGCCGCAATCACGGCAGACCACGTAGGTGGAATAACCCCTGCGGTTTAAAAACAGTATAATCTGTTCGCCCCGGTCAATCCTGTCCTTTATGGCTTCAAGCATGTCCCTGCTGAAAATGCCGACGTTACCGGACTGTCCTTCATGGCGCATGTCCACAATCCGCACTGCCGGCAAAGGCCTGTTGCCTATCCGGCTGGACAAGTTCAGCAAGGCGTAAGGCCCTCCAGAAAGGGTCCGGCTGAATGATTCCAGGGAAGGGGTAGCGCTGCCCAGCATTACCACGGCACCGTTGCTTCCAGCAAGTTTCAGGGCCACATCCCTGGCGTGGTAACGGGGAGTTTCCTCCTGTTTATATGAGGGCTCGTGCTCCTCATCCAGAACAAATAGCCCGGGGTTATTTAAAGGCGCAAAAACCGCGGAGCGTGCCCCCAGAACCACCGGCGCCAGACCGCAGCGGATACGGTTCCACTCGTCATATCTTTCCCCCTCGGAAAGGCGGCTATGTAGAACTGCCACCTGATCACCGAAGCGGCTTTTAAATATGGACACCATCTGGGGGGTAAGGGCGATTTCGGGCACCATCACCACAGTCTGACGGCCCATGGCCATAACCTTTTCAATGGCCCGCAGGTATACCTCGGTTTTGCCGCTGCCGGTGATGCCGTGTAATAAAAATACTTTGGGAGCCTGTCCGGAAATGGCACAGGCAGTTTCCTCCAGGGCACGTGACTGTTCCGGGTTAAGTGCATAAGCATTCTCCGGGAGAGACTGTGTTATTGGGTAAGGATCCCGGCGCGTCTCCTGCACCTCGGTGCGCAACAGTCCCTTGGCCACCAGGGTGTCAATCACCCCGGGGCCGGTACCGGCAGCAAGGGCCAGTTCCTTTTTCGACATGCCCGGCAAAGCCAGGGACGCCTCCCAAACCCTTTCCTGTTTGGGCAAGCGGGAAAGATCAGGCTTTCCTTCCGGCGGGAGAACGGGATAATAACACTTTACGGTACGTGCGCCCCTGCCCTGGATGCCGGGTAATATAACGGACTGCAAGGCAGTTACCATAGAACAAAGGTAATATTCCGCCATCCACCCGGCCAGGGAAAGTTGTTCCGGAGTAAACACGGGACCCTCGTTCAATATACTGGAAATTTCTTTTAGCTCTTTGATATCGCCAGGGGGACTGCTGAAATCTAGTACGTAACCCACCACCTGCTTTTTACCGAAAGGCGTCAGAACTCTACTGCCCTGGCGAATTCTGTTGCTCATTTCCGCAGGCACGCTGTAATGGAAGCTCTCATCTATTCCACGCAATGGAACATCAACGAGTACCCTGGCGAATTTTGCATCTTCCAAATTATCACCGCCGTTTTTTCTACAGGACAATTATACCAGAAGTACCCGGGGGTATAAAGGACGGGGTTGGCTGTGGCACAGCCCTGCGGTATAATCTTCTAAAGACAAATAAATTGTCAAATGTCAAAAGTCGAATGTCAAAAGTCAAAGAAAACTGGGAACTTCAGACTTTAGACCTTGGACTTTGGACGGAGGATTTACAATGAAAGTGTTGTTAACTGGAGGAACCGGGTTTATTGGCAGAGCCCTGGTTGATGCACTCCTGGCGGAAGGTCAAGATGTTGTTCTGCTTTCCCGTGCCCGGACATGCCGCACGCCTGAGGGAGTTCGGACAGTCACCTGGCCGGTGGGAAGGGTATGGAACGTAACCGGCGCCACGCCTGACTGTAACCCGGCAGACGACACTCCGGGAGCCGGGGACGCCCAATGGCGGGAAGCACTGGACAATGCGGAGGTCGTGGTAAACCTGGCCGGTGAACCCATTGCCGCCCGGCGCTGGAACAAAATACAAAAGGAACGTATCCGGCAAAGCCGTGTACAGGGTACCAGGAATTTAATTAACGCCCTGGCGCTGGCGAAACGCAAGCCCCGGGTACTAATTAGCGGCTCGGCGGTGGGTTATTACGGACCACGGGAAAACGGTATGGTTGCAGAGGCCGAAGGCCCGGGGAGAGATTTTTTGAGTGGAGTATGTTGGGATTGGGAGCAGGAAGCACTGCGTGCTGAAGAACTGGGTATAAGGGTGGTGCTTTTACGTACCGGCCTGGTATTGGGGCCAGGGGGCGGTGCGCTGCCCCGGCTGCTGATGCCCTTCCGCCTGTTCATGGGCGGGCCCCTTGGCTCAGGCAGGCAGTGGATGCCCTGGATTCACCTGCAAGACATGGTGGATCTTATACTCTTCCTTATTAATAACGGGCAGGCTAGCGGTCCGTTCAATGCGGTTGCCCCCAACCCGGTAACCAATACTGACTTCAGCCGCACCCTGGGCCGGGTTATGGGTCGCCCGTCCCTGTTCCGGGCACCAGCTCCGCTGCTGCGGCTGGCCCTGGGTGAAATGGCCGGTGCACTGCTGCTCAGCGGCCAGAGGGCGATTCCCTCCAGAGCACTGGAACTTGGCTACAAATTCCGCTACAGTGAACTGGAACCAGCCCTGCGGTCCATTCTGGCCAGAAACAATACGGACAAACTTACGGTGTAGGATAATCACCGCCTGCCTGCGCCAACTTATACCACACAGCCATTGATAACAATTACGGGTTCCGGCAAAGCTTTGTCCAACGAAAGACTGCTCACCGGTTTTTCCGTAAAAGCCCCGGCCTTTGCGCCGGCAAACGGTCCTTGCCGGGCTTTTTTGCTCTCCATATCGATTACTTCTTCCGCCGTTTCAGGCTTTACCTCCGGGACAGCTTCGGACGTAGCACCAACGTTTCCGGTAATATGTTTTTCTATTTTGTCTTTCACTCCACCTCCCTGTCCTTCTCCTTGCTCCGGCGGGTTCTCTCCTGCCTGAGGATGACGTGGGGCATGAACGATGGTTATGCTGTTCAAAATCATTTCACACTCAGCTTTAAGTTGCCCGTTTTCAAAAGTCCTACGGCGTATTTCCACCCTGGGTATAATAGCGGAGACCTCGGCGGGCACTTTTAAGGTGCTGCGCCTGACCATTTTCATGACCACGCCCTCAATCTCTATCACCACTTCGTCTACCTGCAGGTCCTCCCCCCCGCATTTGTTGCGTAATGGAGGAATTGGGCAGGGTGGAGTAAAAGGTAACATTGTAAAACACCTCTTTACCCCATGTTATTGGCAGGGGTAAAGTTCAGTTACAAGATTTTATTACTCACTGAATACCGGGGTGCTCAGGTACCGCTCCCCGGTATCCACCAGTACTGTTACCACTGTTTTTCCAGGACCCAGTTTCCTGCCCACCTGTACCGCGGCAAAGGCTGCCGCGCCGCTGGAAATGCCCGCCAGTATACCCTCTTCCCTGGCAAGGCGGCGGGTCATCCAGTAGGCATCTTCATCAGTTACGGATATTGGAGCGTCTACCAGAGACATATCCAGGTTGTCCGGCACAAAGCCGTCTCCAATACCCTGCAGTCCGTGTTGGCCTGGCTTGCCCCCGGCAATAACCGCTGAATTGGCTGGTTCCACGGCATATACCTGCATATCCGGATATAGTTTTTTCAACATCCTGGCCACCCCGCTAAGGGTGCCTCCGGTGCCGACTCCCGCCACCAGCGCATCCACCGGTCTTCCCACCTGCTCCGCTATTTCAACCGCCGTGGTTTTTTCATGAAATGCAGGATTTGCCGGATTGGCAAACTGGTCCGGCATCCATGCCCCGGGAAGAGAGGACACTATTTCCCGGGCTTTTTTAACCGCCCCCTCAACATTCTCTGCAGCCGGCGTAATGATCATTTCCGCTCCGTAAGCCAGGACCAACTGTCTTCTTTCCTTGCTCATGGTCTCCGGCATCACCACTATTACCCGGTATCCCCTGACCGCCCCCACCATGGCCAGTGCTATGCCCTGGTTGCCGCTGGTGGGTTCCACGATAACGGAGCCTTTTTTAATCCGTCCTTCCCTTTCCGCCTCCAGCAACATACCGTATGCCGCCCTGGCCTTGGCGCTGCCACCGGGGTTGAACATTTCCAGCTTGGCCAGAATTTCCGCCGGGCAATCGTCTTTAACTCTGTTTAACCTTACCATCGGAGTGCTGCCAATTGCCTCAAGAATATTGGATATTACGCCAGCCAAGTTTTTATCCTCCCCTTGTTAAATTCAGGCCTCTGAACAATTTCATTTTGATAATGTCAAATGCTTCTCCCGGGAATACAATACAGTAACTTGTCCAGGAAAAATTATATTGAATTTTTTTGTTAATATGTTTACAATATTCTCAGGAAGGTTTTTATATAAATATTTATCCATTCGCACCGCAATCGCAATGACATTCACCTATGACGCCGTGGACCAGAGCTATTCAGCATACACTTCGAATACACGCCAGGGAGGAATAAAAAATGATCTGCCACCGCTGCAAGGAAGAAATAGCCCCGGATGACGACACCTTTGATTACTACGGCAAAACATTGTGCGAGGACTGCTACATAGGGGCCGTCCAGCCCCCCAAAACCTGCGATCCGACCGCGGTTTCCAGCGCCATGTCCACCAGAGCGATGCTGGGCCATTCAGGTACCCAGGGACTAACACCGCTGCAGAAGAGGATTTACGAATTTATCAAGGAGAAGGGAAAGGTCACCAGGGAAGAGATCCAAAGCAATTTTGACCTGCCGCCATGGGAACTGGAAAAACAGTTTGCCATTTTGCGACACTGTGAATTAGTCCGGGGCTTCAAAGAAGAAAACAACATATTCATAACCCTGATGTAAGGCACTTTTCCGGGCCGGGAAAAAAACTTTCCCGGCCTTTTTTATGCCCTGATAGTATTTTACATTAGTTGGGGACATTCCTCCGACCCTATGGCCAATCCAATCGGGGACATTCCTCTGACCCCCAGAGCCAATCCAATCGGGGACATTCCTCTGACCCCAGAGCCAAGCTCTATAGAGAGGTGTGTCCCCTTTCTTTAAATAAAGGATTTACAATTTTACTGTCGAAAAGTTACCCAAATGGTAAATTTAACCTATGTAGTAGGATACCCCCAAGATATCTACAAGGAGGTATAAAATTTGCTTTATAATGCCGCAATCATAGATGACAACATTGTTTTTGCGGATTTTCTGCTATCCGTACTGAAAAAATCGACCCTGGTGGCTAAGATTAGCGTTTTCAATTCAGCCGAAGATTTTTTATGCTCCTGGCAAGACCAATATAATCTCCTGTTCGTTGACATAGGACTGCCTAAGAGAAGCGGTATTGAATTGGTTAAAACCGTTAACAAACTGCCGTACGATATACAGACCGTATTTATAACGGCTCACCCGGAATTTGCGGCTGAGGCCATGTTATTAAATGTTTGCGGTTATTTATTAAAACCGGTAAGCGAAGAAAATATTCTAAACACCCTGTATAATATCCAAAAAAATAATTTGCCTGGCATTAATTCCCTACAACAGACCGTCAGGGAAAACAAAAAACTGATGTTCCGAAAGAACGGACGTATAAAGATTATACCGCAAAAAGATATTATATTTATAGAAAAACAAGGCAAGAACTGCGTTATTCATACCGTGGCGGAAAAGGTTCGCATGCCGTGCACACTGGAAAGTATGGAAAAAAGCCTGGACAACATTTTATTTTTCAAATCTCACCGCAGCTATATTATTAATATGGATATGATTTCCCGAACTGAGAGATGGGCCGACAGGGCTTATAGAATCAGGATGAAAAATACCGGGGAGGAGCCCCTTTTAAGCAGGTCCAAAATAAAAGCCATAGAATCTCTTTTGAAACTATTCCGAGGCAGATCAAACCAAAACAGGCAGCCATAACGTACTGTTAACAAAATTGATAAATGTTATAATTGTACGGTGAGGTTATAAACTTTTTATAAAAATATTTATAATATTTAGAATCATTATATTCCCCGGTTACATCAAGATTTAATCCCACTGGAGGCTATATTCTGACAAGCGCGTTTCTAATTGACTAAAATTGTTTTCTAATTATTAGACATAATAGCCCTTGCTCACATTTGCAAAAATTGCAAGCGCATTGGTAAGATAGCCTGCCTGTCTCCTATTCTTCTCAATAAATTCAGTCTTTTTAAATAGTAGAATCTCCAAAGACAGCTATTTTTACGTTGGCATAATATTTGCGTTTGTTATTCTAGTATCTCTTATACTAGTAAAAGGTTTTATTATTCTATTTTTTCCTGCCCGAGAGCAGGTTCGCTTAGACGTATTTACAAGGAACAAACGTGGAAAGGAGAAAAAGATGTTCGTACAAAAAACACTTACCCGGAACCCCAAAGCTGAATTGTACTATGACCTGGTTGAGCTTTTCAGCGGATTTTTGCTGGTGGGCTTTCTGTGGACACACATGCTTTTCGTGGCCACCATCCTGCTGGGATCTGAACTGTTCAACAACCTGTCCGCAGGGCTGGACAAGTATTACCTGTCTTATGTAGGTATACCATTTATTATTCTTGTAGCATTCATGCATATTTTTACCGCCGGCAGGAGGGTTCCCACCCGTTATCAGGAACAGAAAATCATCTGGCGGCATGCCAAAATGCTTAAAGGAACCGACACCTGGGTATGGGTTTTCCAGGTAATCACCGGTGTCTCCATATTTATGCTGGGGGCCATTCACGTATGGGTAGTAGTAAGCGGCTGGCCCATTCAGGCCATGACCAGCGCAGAGCGTATGCACGCCTTCTGGTGGTTTTACATCATCCTGCTTATTCTGGGTGAATACCATGCAGGATTCGGCATTTACCGCCAGTTTGTCAAATGGGGCTGGTTCCCCCGCAAGCCAATCGGTTATATCAGTAAATTAATCACCGTTATAATACTCAGCCTGGGCATTGCCGCCCTCTTTGTCTTCTATACCATGGCCAAAGGAGGCGGTATCGTATGAGCGCATACACTACTCATATAACTGACGTGCTGGTGGTAGGCGCCGGCCTGGCAGGCGAAAGGGCCGCCATTGAATCGGCATCTCAGGGCCTGGACGTAATCATTCTCAGCCTAGTTCCCCCGCGGCGTTCCCACAGTACTGCCGCCCAGGGCGGCATGCAGGCTTCACTGGGTAACAGCGCCATGGGTAAAGGCGACAACACCGATGTCCATTTCGCGGATACGGTAAAGGGCTCCGACTGGGGCTGCGAACAGGACGTTGCCCGAATTTTTGTAGAAACCGCCCCCCTGGCAGTAAGACAAATGTCCATGTGGGGTGTACCCTGGAACCGCATAGTAGCAGGCAAGAAAACACTGCCAGACGGCAGGGACATTGAAGACACCAAAGATAAAGAAGGACTGATTACCGCCAGGGATTTCGGCGGCACAGCCAAATGGCGGACCTGCTACACCTCGGACGGCGCCGGTCATACCCTGCAATACGCTATGGACAGCGTGGTAATCAAGCTGGGCATTACGGTACATGACCGCACCGAAGCCATTGCCCTTATTCATGACGGAGAAACCTGTAAGGGCGTGGTGGCCAGATGCCTGCGCACAGGCGAGCTCAGAATATACCTGGCCAAATCCACGGTAATTGCCACCGGGGGCTACGGCAGGCTATACGGCGCCTCCACCAACGCCGTCATAAATGAAGGCAGCGGCATGTCAGTCGCTATGAACACGGGTATTGTCCCCCTGGGTAATATGGAAGCAGTGCAGTTCCACCCCACCGGTATGGTTCCGGTATGGATATTAATCACTGAAGGCGCCAGGGGTGACGGCGGCTATCTGCTGGACAAGAACAACTATCGTTTTATGCCGGACTACGAACCCAAAAAGAAAGAACTGGCCTCAAGGGATGTGGTGTCACGCCGGATGATTCAGCATATCCGGAAGGGCTTTGGAGTTGACAGTCCCTATGGCCCGCACCTATGGCTGGATATACGCCATCTGGGCGCCAAGCACATCAATACGAACCTGAGAGAAATCGCCAATATATGTAAGAACTTCAACGGTATTGACCCTGTCAATGCTCTAATCCCCGTTCGACCCACCCAGCACTACAGCATGGGCGGCGTTAGAACCAATAAGGACGGCTATGTATATGGGCTGAAAGGACTTTTTGCCTTAGGTGAAGCAGCCTGCTGGGACCTGCACGGTTTTAACCGCCTGGGCGGCAACTCTCTGGCGGAAACAATTGTCAGCGGCATGGTGGTAGGTAAAAAGATTGCCGAATATACGCTGGGAGCCAGCCTCGACTATAATTACTCCCAGGTAATGGGATTTGTTAAACAGCAGGAAGAACGGATTAAAAACCTTATTGCCGGCAAGCAAGGCAAAGAAAACATATACACCATCAGGAGGGAAATGGAACAAACTCTGATGGATTATGTAGGCATCTTCCGCAATGGGCCCGACCTGCAAAAGGCTGTAGATAAGCTACAGGAACTTTACAGGCGTTCGCTGAAAATAGGCCTACACTCGGATGGCAAATGGGCTAACCCGGAACTTGCCACAGCCCTGCGTTTACCCGGCATGCTGAAGCTGGCTCTTTGCATTTCCTATGGGGCACTAAACCGTACTGAAAGCAGAGGCAGCCATGCCCGTGAAGATTATCCCAAGCGGGATGATGCGAACTGGCTGAAGAGAACACTGGCCTACTGGAATGAAGGCAGCGATTTGCCCACACTTAAGTACGAGCCAGTCACTATCACGGAATCACCGCCCGGCGACCGCGGGTATGGAGAATCCTCCGCTTCATCCGCCGGCGACAAAAAATAAAACCAGGAGGAGGGCAAAATGAGTAAACGCAAGTTAACCTTTAGCATATTCCGGTACAAACCGCAGGAACCTGATGCCAAACCACACATGCAGACATACCAGCTTGAGGAAGAAATGGGTATGACCATTTTTGTGGCACTGGGCAGAATACGCGAAGATCAGGACCCTTCCCTGATGTTTGACTTTGTCTGCCGGGCAGCTATCTGCGGTTCATGCGCCATGATCATTAACGGTAAGCCGAAACTGGCCTGTAAAACACTGACCAGGGACCTGCCGTCCACCATAACCCTGATGCCCCTGCCGGTCTTCAAGCTAATCGGAGACCTTTCAGTAGACACGGGAACATGGTTTAGACACATGTCCCTGAAAACAGAATCATGGGTCCATACCAGCAAAAAATTTGATCCCAAAGCCATTGAAGAAAAGATGGACAATGAAACTGCGTTGGAGATATATGAGGCTGAAAGGTGCGTAGAGTGCGGCTGCTGCATCGCGGGATGCGCCACCGCCAATATTAGGGAGGACTTCCTGGGTGCGGCAGGCATCAACAGGGTGGGCAGGTTCATGGTGGATCCCAGGGACGAGCGCACCGGTGATGATTATTTTGAAGTAATCGGTAGCGACGAGGGCACCTTCGGCTGCATGGCCCTGATGGCCTGCGACGATAACTGCCCCATGCAATTGCCTCTACAGATGCAACTGGCCTTTGTGCGGCGGAAGATTGCCCAGGCTGGACTCAAAGCGAAGACAAAAGTTGTGACTCTTTAATGAAAATAGAAATAAGCCCGGTTTTTCCGGGCTTATTTCTATAATATAAGTCTGTAGTCCTACTAATAAGAGAATGCTATCTTATTTACATAGATACTAAATTACCAATATTATAATAGAAAAGTATATTTCAGCAAAACTTCCGAAAGGAAGCGACGCAAAGCTAGAGGGTCTAAGGGCGGCAAACCGCCTATGACAGCCAGTTGCCCCGTATCACGGGTTCCCGCAACCGGCCCTCTATGCTTTTAATAGGGGGGTTATTTATGTCCACCAAGAGCGCCTTGATCATAGACAAATCAAAATATATGAGGGAAATACTTAAGTTACTGTTCAGCAAAAACACCTATACTGTATTTGAAGCGGACGATGAATTAAAAGCTGTGGCTGTAACGGCCAACCAAAAACCCCAGCTCATACTTATGGCCCTTTCTTTTGACCGTCATAACAAATACAACCTGGTAAAGAAACTAAAAAAAATTAATCGCAGTATAATAATTGCCTATTCCGATGCTATTTCCAAATCAGACGTGGTGGCGGGCTTCATTGCCAGCATTGACGACATATTATTAAAGCCGTGGCAGCAGCAGGAAAGACTGTTTAAATATTTTATCCTCAGCCCAGTGGAAATAAGACAGGGCCTACTCTACCAGCAAGGCAAATTTGCACCGCCCGCCTCCGCAAAACCGGGTGCTCCGGAACAACCGGCCGCCGATCCTGGCTATATTGAAGGTGGCATAATCAGGTGGCATTTGAAAGCGGCTAATTGAACAGGGGTGACCGATTATTGGAGAGATATAAGCTTTATGGCGTTAATAGTAGAATAGATGGTATGAAATTTTCTTTATCCAGGAAACCAGACCCCATTTATTACAAATATATCGGTACAATTACAGCCTTCAGCCCAGACCATGCTATTATGCAAATCAGCAGAAGAATAAGAACAGGGGATATTATAGTTACTGGAAGCACCGCCCAGATGAAATTAACTCAGGGTTGGATTAAAGTCGCTTTCAACGAAAAGGAGGTTTAACTGAGCAACCCGGCCGGTCGGCTATAGAATAAATCTCCGAAACCCAGGAAGCATAATTTATTCTCATTTAAGCCTCTCCAAAGCCCCTTATATTTTTACCCCCCCCCACCAATACTCATCTATTCTTTTTAAAATTTTTTACTTACAAAATCCTACAAGTGGTTTACTATATATATATACCTGCTAACCCTATACAGAAACCATCAACATCGACGATATTTACCCTAAGCCAAGATTACCGGAAAAATAAAAGCATTTATCTCGCTAACAGCCTGTAAGACCCCGTCCTCGAAGGTCGGGGATCAACAGGCTGTAAAGCTCGAACTAAGTTCGCTCTAAGGGTTCGGTAGGGGAATAACCCCTTCCGAACCCAAGGCTCACTTATATTATTCAGAGTGGAGAGGTTTATATAAATGTCAGTAATAGACATTAAAGAATTAACTATGCACGGCACAACTAAGAAACTGAAAAATGGCGAAATTCTTTTCCGTGAGGGCGAACCCGGCAAAGAAATGTATATTGTAATTGAGGGCTGTGTGGAGATAAGTATTGAGCAGGGCATTAAACGGATTATCCTGGCGAAATTTGAAACCGGTGATTTCTTTGGGGACATGTCCTTACTGGAAGAAATGCCCCGTAGCGGCACGGCAACAGCCATTAAACCAACTACTCTGGTGGCTCTGAACCAGGCTGATTTCCACCAGGTATTGAGTGTTAACAGTGAACTGGCCTGGAGGGTAATGAAAGGCCTCTCTGCCAGAATAAGAAATCAGAACCGCGAGCTGGCTTTAAGACTGAGCAGCGATTTGAATGATATGGCCGGCAAACTAAGTGCCAGCGCCAGGGAGATCGCCGGGGCCATCAGTGGCATAGCTAAATCCGCCGAAGAAATAGATGTAAACGAAAAACTATTGGCCAACAACATCAAACAGGTACAGTCCATCTCCGGAGAAATATCAAAATCCCTCGAATTTATCAGGGAAGTGGCAGACCAAACCAACATGCTGGGAATTAATGCGTCTATTGAGGCCGTCAGGTCCGGCGAACATGGCAGAGGTTTTCGTATTGTGGCGGATAGAATAAGAAAACTGTCGGAGCAGTCAAGGCAAAATGCCGAGGAGATAAAAAAGCTTACCAGTGAAATAGACAAAAAAATGGGGACAGTAATAAAAGCATCGGAAGACAGTGTTACCAAAAGTCTTGCCCAGGCCTCGGTTACCAAAGAGGTGGCGGCTTCCGTAATGAAGGTGGCGGAAATGGCAGAAAGACTTACCAGCCTTGCCTCATCCCTGTAACCCTACTACAATAACAATTCTATTTATTCATCTAAATAGTTACAATTTTAGTCCCTTGATAACAACTTGAGTATGCGCTTATACTATTATCAGGGGTGTTTGGAATGAAATTGATATTGCTGGTCAAACGCGGGTGGCAATCAATGTTTACACAAAGAAAGATACAATCGTGCAAACCTGCAAAGCTTGATAGAAGCATACCTAAACTAGCTATCCCGGAGAAACGGAACCTAACTAAACCGCAGTTATAAGTGCGGTTTAGTTACTGCTAAAACAATTTATATTGCTCTGTCTTAATAGCCCCGGGAACATATGGGCGCAATTCTTTTACTATCTCCGGACCATCAAATTTCGGAGTATTAACCAGCGTAGAAACGAAGTATGCCTCCAGGCTGCCGCCGAAAGGCTTCATCAGGCTGTTTTTGGTGGCCCCTGCGTCCAGCCAGGAAACATATTCGTCTTCAATGCTTAATATCACCGGCATTCTGTGATGTATGCCCTGCATAAAACCATTTGCCGCAGTGGTAATTCCCTCCCCCAGAGCATATTTATGCGATTTATTTTATTTTGGGGAAGGGAATATGGTTGATACATCCCCGGTCATGTTAAAATATGTTTTAGATATTTTGTAGTCGAGGATGATAACATGCCGGGTAAAATGAATTCTGTAATATTAATTAACCTTGAAACCGGGCACATAATTGAAGCCGATCCCTATGTCCTGAGGGAACAGTGCATACCTGAAGGCTACAGGTTTGCCGACGAAATAACCGTTGAAGAGTGGATTGAAGCTTTGCAGAAGGCGCTTGCCTCATGATTTTATAGCCGTCACAACTTGCCTCTCAGCCACTTTGTTCAGTTCGGTATCGCTAAATCCAGCCGCTTCCAGCCATCCGGTATACTGTGCCAGTGTCCAGGTGCCGCCGTTTCCGGTATTGACCAGCATATTTACCCCAAAAACCGCTGCCGCCGGGCCGGTCCCCCTGATGAAATCCACTATGGCTATCCTCCCACCGGGTACAAGTACATCGTGTACCTTTTTAAACAGCTTCCTGTTTTCGTCCTCACCAAAGATATGGCATATATTACCAAGATAAGCCAGTTCGAATGGCCCGGGAGGCAGTCCTTCATTAAAATCGCCGGGAATCATCTCAATACCGAAAATTTTCGACTCAGCATTCATTAATTCTACCACGTCAGGCAAATCCAGCACGGTTACCCTTGCCCCCCGTTGTGTAAAAGCCCTGGCGTTAATAAGCGGCCCGCCCCCAATATCTAATACTCTGGCCCCCGGGCTGGCTCCGGACATCAGAAATTCAGCCATGGCAGGCGCGCTGCGCTGGGCAACATGACGCATAGCCGCCATAAAATAGGCCGTTCTCTCCGGCCCCCTATCTGCCACATGAGGTTTACCCGACAAAATGATTTCCGGTAGATGAACCCACGAGCGAACAAGGTTATAGCGGTGCATGAAGGCAAAACCGCTGTAATTGGGGGCACTGGAATTATACAACATATTGCTGGCGTCATCTGTGAGTGTATACCGGTTCGACTGCTTATCAAGGTAGCCCAGGGCAACCAGTGCTTCCAGCACCACTTCCGTGGCACGGTAATCGGCGCCAAGTTTACTTACCAAATCCGTACAGGACTTTGCTCCATCATGCAAGGCGTTAATAATCCCGGACTGCACTGCGGCACCCAGTATAAGCAGTTCCTGCGGCACTGTCAACACGCTTTCATCGGGCATAGTAATCCCCCCCGTTTATTAATAAATTTACCACGCCTTTCATT
This sequence comes from Peptococcaceae bacterium BRH_c4b, assembly GCA_000961595.1. GTDB lineage: Bacteria > Bacillota > Desulfotomaculia > Desulfotomaculales > Desulfocucumaceae > Desulfocucumis. Next base: position 9,381 of record LADO01000050.1, on the reverse strand, counting down.
CATTCATAATATTATCCCCTCAGTTTCGCATACAGTAACCGCCGCCGCCAACTCTTCGAACCATGCCCCGTCCAACATGATAAAATCCCTCCAAATTTGTTATAGCCCAATGCATTAAAATACGTCGGCTCCTTGCGGTTGTCCTGCTACCAGGTGAAACAAAAAGCAACCCCCCATTGGAGTCGCTTTTCCCCGGCACGGAAATTATAAGTTACATCTCCTTATGCTTTGTCCTTTTTAGTAAATAATCCAAAATCGCAGCATTCCTGTATGGTGCTTTACCGGCATATACCCCGTCACTTATCAACCATTCATCCCTTACCCGGTTAAACTCCACGCTGACATTTTCATACATGACAACATGCATGAATCCTTGCTCATCCTTCATGGTAATCTTGAGTTCCGGCACAATAAACACCTCCCGGGAATTAATTAACATTGGCTGAAAACATACTGCAAGACAATGTGTTTAGTTGCCAGGCTGTGCGTAAGAATTACTCATGAGTATTATACTTATTATAACAAATATGATGTAAAATCCTTTACCGTTCCAGGGGCAGAATTACTGTTTAGCAACTTTTAACCTGCATCTCGGGATTTTTTCCGGTATACACCCATGACATCAACCGTATACAGGCTGCCAAACTGGGCTATAGTTTGGACCTGTAGTGCCCCTCACTCTCCCAGCATTTCCCGGGCATCGGGGTCTTCAACTTTCCCTCCCAGGTGTTTCAAACCGGGACCGGGGCGGGTGTCACTTTTTGGTATGACTGTATTTTTACCAGCGTTCTCATCATCTTCCCCCTGGTACATTTTTTCCAGATCCCCCGCTGTGACTTCCCTGAGATCTTCCGAATCCACAGTCCTTAGCTCTCCAGCAGTTACATCCCTTAATTCATTGGATTTAATCATATGGCACTTCCTTTACATTTTTTCTTATGTTCCCCCCGCAATATATTAATATCCGTTAGTAACCAGTGTCTTTTGGCGGAGCATGCATTTATTTGCAGGAAAATTTACTTATATGACGAAAGCCTTAATGGTTTTAGGTAAATTGTCCCATGGAAGCACTGCCCAAAGATTGTATAAACGGTGAAAAAACGCGTATCTATTTGCAGAAACAGAAAAAGGTGATTTTATTGGACGAATTGTTGCTCATCAATATTCCTCTTTTCTCCGGACTGGGCAGAGTCGACATGGCAAAACTAATACCTGAATTAGAAAAGAACAGCTTCAGTTCCGGCGAAATATTATTCAATCAGGGTGATGACGGGGATTCCCTCTTTATAATAGTAAATGGAACAGCAAAGGTCTTTTATGAACAAAATGGAAAAGTTAAAGATTTGAACTTTCTGGGCCCCGGGGAATATTTCGGAGAAATGGCCCTGCTAACCGGCGAGCCACGGTCAGCAGGTATTCAGGCAGTTACTGATTTAACGGTTTTTAAGCTATCCAAGGAGCGCTTCAAAGATATAATTAAAAAGCACCATTCCCTGGCCATTCATTTTAATGAATTGTTGGCGAGAAGACTGGCGGCTACAAATTACGATTCCGGCAAGGCGCAGTATTCGAATATAGGGGAAAATGTTGTTAAAGAACTTCCTCCGGTGCCATATGACACCACCCTGAAAACCGGAACGATTAGTAGAAAGGCCTTATATAGAAATTTTACCATTATTGCTGCTGGAGCATTATTGTGTTTTGGTTTAGCCCTGCTGCTAAAATCATCGGGACTGGGAAAAAACCACGTTATAATTATTGAATTATTACTGGCCGCCACCATCTGCTGGAGTCTGAATTTGCTATCCTTTCACGTGGTTTCTGTGGCCCTGCCTTTACTGGCCGTACTCCTGGGAGCAGCACCCGATGCCAAGGCATTCTCGGGCTTCTCAAGCCCCACATGGTTTCTCATCATAGGAGTATTTGCCATCGCCGCAGCCATTTCCAGAACGGGACTTCTTTTTCGCATGGCACTGTTGATAATAAGGCGTTTTCCGCAGAGCTATACCGGCCAGACCCTGGCCCTGGCCCTGACAGGACTGGCTCTTACACCGATCATCCCCTCTGCCAACGGCCGGGTCGCACTGTCCAGCCCGCTGGCTCTGAATATTTCCGAGGCTCTTCATTTCAAGAATTTCAGCCCGGGAGCGGTGGGCATCGCCATGTCCTGCCTTCTGGGCTTCGGGCACATGTCCTTCATGTTCATGAACGGCACGCCGGCTAACCTTCTAGTCTTCGGTCTCCTGCCGGCAGAGATAAGCTCGGGTATTACCTGGGTCTATTGGCTAAAAACCGCTTTGCCGATGGGTATCATATTCTTTGCCCTCTCCTATTGCGCTATCATCATGCTATACCGGCCGGGAATAAAAACAAGCCTTAACCATGACATTATCGAAGCCCAGATAAAAACCTTAGGCCCCATTACTTTGCAGGAAAAAATATCTTTAATCACCGTAATCTTTTCCATTCTGGCCTTTGTAACCGAACCCTGGCACCATATAAAAGGCGCCTGGATTGCCCTTTTCAGCTTTCTGGTCCTGTTCGGCAGCTCGGTGCTCGATGAAAGAGCAGTGCGCCGGGATATAGACTGGAATTTTCTTATATCCTTCGGCGCCCTGATCGGTTTCGGCAATGTGATGTCATCCAGCGGACTGACCGGCGTTATAGCCGGCAAGGTAAGCCCTTACCTGGGATTTTTTTCAGGCAATAAGCTAGTCTTCCTGCTGGTAATCTCCATATCCTTCTACCTGCTCCGCCTCGCCTTGCCATCGCCTCCTGCCCAGCTAATCAGCATGCTGTCCATCGTGCCGGTAGCCTCCGCAACGGGGATCAACCCATTTATAATCGGACTGGTTATACTGATTTCCGGAAACCCGTGGTTTTTTACCGCACCAGGACACTGTTTACCTAAATGCCTATTACGGAATGGAAGAAAGAGCTTTTCGGCACAGGCAAACCCTGCCCCTGGCATTTCTGCATTTTGTCATATCACTAATAGCCATCGCTATATCCATTCCTTACTGGGAGAGTATGGGACTGATACGGTGATTCTTTAAAAAGATAAAAAGAGTGAGAAAGGCCCGGGCCGGAAGGCGCCGGGCCTTTTGTATCCACTGGGTATAATTATCATAAAAAAAACCTGCTCACGCAAGGACCAATGCAACTGCTGTTTTGTATAGTATCCCTAATTAATTTTTACCTACAAAATGCTTTATTAATTTTTCCCAGATATCATATTTTGTCATTGGGCTACACAACATGCAGTGTTCCGGGTATACTAGCCTCTCACAATTAAACTCCTGGTTACTTAAGACTCTTTCTGTCCTGTAGATTCCACCCTCCATATTATTAAAATTAAACTGAATCTTCACAGTCTTATTAACCTTATCACAATAAAAATTCTCTTCACCTTGCATAATTTTATCACTCCCTTTACTATAGTATTCTCTGAAAGGAAAGCTTTAACCTGCAAAGGAAATTTAAAGCAGGCCCGGTTGCCCCTATCCCCGAGCATTCTAAGGCTGGATATATCGCTGAACTGAATCATTGCTGATATAAAACGCCCCCATGCGGGGGGCTAAAGAGAACCTTTCCTGTCTAAACTAACGCTAATGTTAATTAAATTAAGATAGAAAACATGATCGGGCACAATCAACCTCAGGATATTTATGCCAGAATATATTGCAATTAGAATGGTGAAAATACAATAGAAAAACAAACAAAAATACAAAATACGAGGAAGTGATATTCTAATGAGGATTCTAGAGCAAATAGAAAAAATAGCAGATTTTGGACAGTCAAGAATAGAATTACAAAAAGAAATAACCACAATTGAAGCGTGGCATCTCTGGGACTATGTGGTATCACGTTATGATATAATAGAAACTACGCAGGTTCTAAAAAATTTTGCAAGAGATCCTGATTTGAAAGTCGTTTTGGCTCAAGGTATTAAAGCTCTTAATCAACAGGTTCAACAATTGGAAGAGCTAATGAGCACTTACGGAATACCGCTACCTAATAGACCACCCGCAACTTCTGATAGTCCACTTAACGTTGAAGTTCTTACAGATGAATATATCTTTAGACGTGTGTTGGGGGGAATTCAAAACTATATCCCTTCCCATGCTATGGCTATGATTCATGCAACATCGCCAAAGCTCAGGGAGGAGTTCATGACCTTCCTATTGGAAGAAATAAAAATGTATGATAAATTTCTGGTTTACGGTCAATTTAAAGGATGGACAACTGAACCGCCCGCATATCGGGTATAGAAAGATAAGATGTCTCCTTTTCATTCCAATGAGCCTAGCCCTTATAATTCAATGGGGTGTATCGCTCTACCACATCTTTATTACCATAAAAAATAACACCCGTAAATTCCAGGTAGTCCTTCCACAGCGCAAGCCTAATTAAGAATTCCGGTAGAGGTGCACAATCATGTTCAGACACTGGCCCCTGCAGGTTGCCGATTTTCACACTTAATTCATTCAGTTCCAGCACCATGTCACCCGTGCGGGGGGCGACAAGGGGAAAAGCAGGACCCGAATCACTTGATACAAGATTCAATCCACGCCCCCGTGCGGGGGGCGACCACTGGTAAATTTTTACCTTTAACAAAGATTGTCGTTTCAATCCACGCCCCCGTGCGGGGGGCGACTTCTCCCCGGGGCGAAGGTCGTATTTGTGGAATTGTTTCAATCCACGCCCCCGTGCGGGGGGCGACACTCCTCCAACCTCGGGATGCCGTCCCACTCAGGTGTTTCAATCCACGCCCCCGTGCGGGGGGCGACATCCATACCACAGCCGGCCTATTATAGCCCATAGGGTTTCAATCCACGCCCCCGTGCGGGGGGCGACTCTGGGCATCTGTCAGCGGCATCGGAATCCGGGTGTTTCAATCCACGCCCCCGTGCGGGGGGCGACAGACTGACCAATACTTTATGTCGCCGTCTGGACGGTTTCAATCCACGCCCCCGTGCGGGGGGCGACGATGGCCAGGGTTGGGTAAAAGCTCCCTTGCTGCTTGTTTCAATCCACGCCCCCGTGCGGGGGGCGACTACTATTACTCACTCAGAAAGGATGTGATCTCATAGTTTCAATCCACGCCCCCGTGCGGGGGGCGACGGCCGCCAGGACGGCAGCCCAGCTTTTGCATTATGTTTCAATCCACGCCCCCGTGCGGGGGGCGACGAATACAGGAGGTAAAGATTAATATGGGTATTGGTTTCAATCCACGCCCCCGTGCGGGGGGCGACGGATAAGGGTCTCCCCCTGGGTAAACGCCAAAATGTTTCAATCCACGCCCCCGTGCGGGGGGCGACATCCAATTTAGGGGTGGTCTATAGTGAAAAAGAGTTTCAATCCACGCCCCCGTGCGGGGGGCGACAGAATGTTGGAAGGTCCAAAAGGACCTCCCTTATGTTTCAATCCACGCCCCCGTGCGGGGGGCGACCTGCGTTAATAGAGTCCATGGCCCGGATAGTGCGTTTCAATCCACGCCCCCGTGCGGGGGGCGACGAGTCTGATACTGGATATACATCATAGCGTAGTGTTTCAATCCACGCCCCCGTGCGGGGGGCGACGAGTCTGATACTGGATATACATCATAGCGTAGTGTTTCAATCCACGCCCCCGTGCGGGGGGCGACTAAAACTATTGCAGTGCCTACTCTAAGGGGTGTTGTTTCAATCCACGCCCCCGTGCGGGGGGCGACCCTCGGATATTCCAACGGCCCTGGCTCCAGCTGGGTTTCAATCCACGCCCCCGTGCGGGGGGCGACATCTTCTTCATCCAAAGCTTCCCTGATGGCCTCACGTTTCAATCCACGCCCCCGTGCGGGGGGCGACGGGTCCAATCCGGATACCTCGCTTCTGGTAACTCTGTTTCAATCCACGCCCCCGTGCGGGGGGCGACTCTCAATGCTACATCAGCTACAGCAGCCAGTGACGTTTCAATCCACGCCCCCGTGCGGGGGGCGACTGCCTTCTCAAAAGTATCTTTTGGATAGCCAATTAGTTTCAATCCACGCCCCCGTGCGGGGGGCGACCTTTCCATAAATTACACCCCCAAAAATTACTCAAAGTTTCAATCCACGCCCCCGTGCGGGGGGCGACTGCCACAGGAAGAATGGGATCCTGGGCCACTCTTGGTTTCAATCCACGCCCCCGTGCGGGGGGGCGACCCATATGCGGCGGATGAAATCAACGCTATAGCCAAGTTTCAATCCACGCCCCCGTGCGGGGGGCGACTTGATAGATGTTGATAGATATGTTAACCCGGATACGGTTTCAATCCACGCCCCCGTGCGGGGGGCGACAACCCCGGATTAGTCCAAACAACCCTAAAGTTAGGTTTCAATCCACGCCCCCGTGCGGGGGGCGACCTATTGTCCGTCAGCCAGTTACATCAGCGGGTGACGTGTTTCAATCCACGCCCCCGTGCGGGGGGCGACAATACCATCAGCATCCCCATAACCCGCCCCTGATAGTTTCAATCCACGCCCCCGTGCGGGGGGCGACATGAACTAACCCTGGGGAAGAACAAATGCCATGTGGTTTCAATCCACGCCCCCGTGCGGGGGGCGACTGGACCTCCGGTGTGGGGAACACGGACTCACCAGTTTCAATCCACGCCCCCGTGCGGGGGGCGACCAGAGTTTCCCCTGTGGCAGCTCCAGGCAGTAGTACGTTTCAATCCACGCCCCCGTGCGGGGGGCGACTCTGAATCCTTCGGGTAAATGAGTCAATCCTTCGGGTTTCAATCCACGCCCCCGTGCGGGGGGCGACAAAAGTAACCTCAATTTCTGTTTTGAGGCTATTTGGTTTCAATCCACGCCCCCGTGCGGGGGGCGACGATAAAATAGGCACTGAAACCCTAGAACACATAGAGTTTCAATCCACGCCCCCGTGCGGGGGGCGACGGTTCTCCACCCCACGATATTGTAGCTCGTGATAAGTTTCAATCCACGCCCCCGTGCGGGGGGCGACAATTGAGGTCTTACCAGTGCCAGACCGACCGTAGTTTCAATCCACGCCCCCGTGCGGGGGGCGACTCCTTGTCCATGTTATCCCTGTACGCCAGTCAATGTTTCAATCCACGCCCCCGTGCGGGGGGCGACCACCGGCCTCAGTGTTATATCCGAGTTTATCTAATGTTTCAATCCACGCCCCCGTGCGGGGGGCGACCTTTTAGGGTATTTGTTCAGAGGGTGGCTAGTGATGTTTCAATCCACGCCCCCGTGCGGGGGGCGACCTGATTGAGGTGAATATAAATTATGAGTAGAATTGTTTCAATCCACGCCCCCGTGCGGGGGGCGACTTTTTACGGAAAGTACACTGTTCACGATACCTTTGTTTCAATCCACGCCCCCGTGCGGGGGGCGACGTTTTTTGCTAAGTGGTTGACCGGATGGGATGGGAGTTTCAATCCACGCCCCCGTGCGGGGGGCGACATTATGATACCTCCAAATTTTGTTTTCCTTATTTGTTTCAATCCACGCCCCCGTGCGGGGGGCGACGGGCTAACGTGGCGAAGGTGTGCCTGTATACATGTGTTTCAATCCACGCCCCCGTGCGGGGGGCGACCCGGGCGGAATACGAAAGGTTGATTAGCGAGGCGTTAGTTTCAATCCACGCCCCCGTGCGGGGGGCGACTGCCATGGCGGTTCTAAGTATGGGATGCTCCAACATGTTTCAATCCACGCCCCCGTGCGGGGGGCGACTCCCCAAAAGTGGTACTAGCGAATCCTCTACTAAGTTTCAATCCACGCCCCCGTGCGGGGGGCGACCCTGGAACAAATACACTGGCCGGAATGACGAGTGGTTTCAATCCACGCCCCCGTGCGGGGGGCGACCAAGAAAAAGGTAGACAAGGTCCGTGCAGTCATTGTTTCAATCCACGCCCCCGTGCGGGGGGCGACGGGAGTTGTTGAGGTCATTTAATTCACCCCACCATGTTTCAATCCACGCCCCCGTGCGGGGGGCGACTTGTGCTCCAGCGGGCAGCTTATCGGTTCCCAGAAGTTTCAATCCACGCCCCCGTGCGGGGGGCGACCTTAGTTATCTCGGGATATTGCTGGGATAAGTCATGGTTTCAATCCACGCCCCCGTGCGGGGGGCGACGACCTGGTGCTCTCTTCTTTTCCAGTTCTTCAGGGGTTTCAATCCACGCCCCCGTGCGGGGGGCGACCCCATTGAGATTGAAGTAAAGGTAGGACCGTGGGGTTTCAATCCACGCCCCCGTGCGGGGGGCGACCTAAACAACCCCTCTGTAGTAGAGGCTATATTGGTTTCAATCCACGCCCCCGTGCGGGGGGCGACCAGAGACAGGGAGGGTAGATGGCCCACAGAAGGGGTTTCAATCCACGCCCCCGTGCGGGGGGCGACCATCGATTCACAAGGTGGAGATGGTAATGACGAAGTTTCAATCCACGCCCCCGTGCGGGGGGCGACGCGTTCTATGGTGGCGAAGAAGTCCGGGCGCTGGAGTTTCAATCCACGCCCCCGTGCGGGGGGCGACATCAAGAAGCCTTTCACATCTTTTTACCTCGTCATGTTTCAATCCACGCCCCCGTGCGGGGGGCGACATAAAATGGACAAAAATAACGCCGTACAACTGTTTGTTTCAATCCACGCCCCCGTGCGGGGGGCGACCTTTATTTTGTCCTGGACAATTCTGCTCCCCGGAGTTTCAATCCACGCCCCCGTGCGGGGGGCGACGGCCGCTACCCTGGACAGCCTTATGGGACTATCGGTTTCAATCCACGCCCCCGTGCGGGGGGCGACTGCATATTTATAACAAACTGCGCCCTAGCCTTCCGTTTCAATCCACGCCCCCGTGCGGGGGGCGACTGGCAGTGGGGGGCTAGCAAGCATACCGGATGCAGGTTTCAATCCACGCCCCCGTGCGGGGGGCGACACCGATGCCTCAATTGGCCGGCACCTCCTGGCCAGTTTCAATCCACGCCCCCGTGCGGGGGGCGACCAGCCTGGAGCTGTTCACTGGGCTCTTTTTTCAGTTTCAATCCACGCCCCCGTGCGGGGGGCGACCGCCAGCAGGGACAACATACCGGCCAATCTCCGTGTTTCAATCCACGCCCCCGTGCGGGGGGCGACATGATACATTAACTACCGAGCAAAAATATGATCCGGTTTCAATCCACGCCCCCGTGCGGGGGGCGACTTCCTGGGAGGATTATATAGCCTTTCACGGACATGTTTCAATCCACGCCCCCGTGCGGGGGGCGACTAGATCGGCAGTGGAAACCGGAGACGGTAGAGGCAGTTTCAATCCACGCCCCCGTGCGGGGGGCGACAAGGGGATAATTTTATATATAGCTGACTGTCTACCAGTTTCAATCCACGCCCCCGTGCGGGGGGCGAC